>NZ_JBFRGF010000002.1:0-246663 GCF_052115205.1 Arthrobacter sp. 2RAF6
GCCGTCCCGGACCAGATCCGCCAATTCATCCCCAACGAATTCGCCTCCCTCGGCGCCGACGGCTTCGGCTTCTCCGACACCCGCCAGGCCGCACGCCGCTTCTTCAAAAACGACACCCACTCCATCGTCGTGAAGACCCTGCAACTCCTCGCCCGCCGAGGCGAAGTTGACCCGCAGGCGGCAGCCCAGGCAATCGAGAAGTACAGTCTCCTCGACGTCAACGCCGGCACCACCGGAGGGGCAGGCGGCGAAAGCTAAGCCACCAGCGAAGCAAAGCGAAGCCAGGCAACATCCCGACGGCGGCCCGCACCGAAAAGGTACGTGCCGCCGTCGGGCGTTAAGACCCGGGCGCCAACAATCGCTCGGCAACACGAATCGGCGCAGCCGGCGTGTGACGCGCACCAATCGCAGTTGTAGCCTTCGCACAAATGGAGCTTGTGGATGATGCGCCGTATGCTCAAGGCATGTCAGAGCCGATTCAAACCCCCGCAAAACGCAAAGGGGCTGCGCGCACCGTAACACCGGAAAAGGCGGAGACCCTCAAGCGGCTGCGCGCCAATGTGGGGCAATTGTCCACCACCACCATGCGCAAGCTTGAGAAATCGCTGCCGTGGTACAGCCGGCTGAGCTCCGACGAACGTTCAGCCTTGGGCCTGGTCGCCCAAAACGGAATCGCCGCTTTCGTGACGTGGTACGAACGGCCGAGTTCGCCGTCGTGGATCCTGACGGACGTCTTCGGGAATGCTCCCACGGAGCTGACCCGCTCCATCAGCCTGCAAAAGGCCCTCCAGCTGATCCGGATCGTCGTCGAGGTAGTCGAGGACCAGGTCCCCGTGATCGCACCCGAAGCCGACCAGCCTTCCTTGCGCGAAGCAGTCCTCCGCTATTCGCGCGAAGTGGCATTCGCCGCCGCGGATGTATATGCCCGCGCCGCCGAGTCCCGCGGTTCCTGGGACACCCGGCTCGAAGCCCTGATTGTGGACGCTATCCTCCGTGGCGAGAATACCGACGCCCTTCGTTCCCGGATCGCGGCCCTCGGCTGGAAGGCCCAGGAGCGCTTCACGGTGATGGTCGGAAACTCGCCGTCGGAACCAAGCGCAAGCTATGTGAGCGAGTTGCGCCGGACCGCAGGACGCTACGCGGAGGACGCCCTCGTAGGCATCCAGGGCGACCGCCTCATCCTGATTCTGGGTGGCGTGCAGGACCGGGACACCGCGTATCTGAAACTAAGCGAGCTTTTCGCCCCCGGCGCGGTGGTCTACGGACCCGAGGCCGGCTCCCTCTTGGAGGCAAGCAGCTCTGCCCAGGCGGCCTTTGCAGGGCTCACCGCCGCCAAGGCTTGGCCTTCGGCTCCGCGACCGGTAGCCGCGGACGACCTCCTCCCGGAGCGCGTAGTCTCCGGTGATGACGCTGCCCGCCGTTCCCTCATCAAGAACATTTACCGGCCGCTGCTGGCCGCTTCCAACGGCCTTGTTGAAACCCTCAGTACCTATTTGGAACTTGGCCATTCCCTCGAAGCAACTGCCCGCGAGCTGTTCGTCCACGCAAACACGGTGCGGTATCGTCTCAAGCGCGTCTGTGACGTCACAGGGTGGGATCCACTCCTTCCCCGGGAGGCTTTCGTGCTCCAAACTGCGTTGGTCGTGGGCAGGCTTTCGGCCCAGCCAAAGGCGACGTCGGAGCGTCACGGTACCCGATCCGCGGGTTGAACCGTTGTAGACTTCCTACAAACTGACCCAGTGAGCTTGGTGTACGCAAACACCAGTAGTTCACGCGGCAATTTGGAAAGCTGGTTACGTGCTTGCAATCGTCTGCCCTGGACAGGGCTCCCAGACCCCTGGATTTTTGGCCCCTTGGCTGGAGCTCCCTTCCGTCGAAGGCCATTTGGCCTCCCTGAGCGAAATCGCAGGCATCGACCTCAAGGCCCACGGCACCACCTCGGATGAAGAAACCATCAAGGACACTGCCATCGCGCAGCCCTTGATTGTTGCCGCAGGGCTCGTGGCAGCGAAATCGCTGTTCGACGTCGAACTCAGTACCCTTCCGATCGTCCTTGCCGGCCACTCGGTCGGGGAGATCACGGCCTCGGCGCTTGCCGGTGTCCTGAGCGAGGAAGAAGCCATGACGTTCGTCCGCGAGCGTGCCAACAACATGGCCGCTGCCGCCGCCGTCACCCCCACCGGAATGAGTGCCATCGTCGGCGGTGATCCGGCCGAGGTGCTGTCCGCTATTGAGGCTGCCGGCGCGACTCCCGCCAACGTCAACGGAGCGGGCCAGACCGTTGCCGCAGGCACGTTCGAGCAGCTCCAGGCACTGGCTGACAACCCGCCGGCCAAGGCCAGGGTCATCCCGCTGAAGGTCGCCGGAGCATTCCACACCTCCCACATGGCTCCGGCCGTGAGCGCGCTTGAAGCACTGCGTCCGTCCCTCAAGCCGCAGGCTCCCACGGTTCCCCTGCTCTCGAACTTCGACGGCCAGGAGGTCACGGACGGCGGCGCCGCCGTCGAAAGCCTGATCGCCCAGGTTTCGCGACCGGTGCGTTGGGACCTGTGCATGGAGAACCTGGTCCAGCGCGGAGTCACCGGACTCATCGAGCTGGCACCGGCCGGCACCCTGGCCGGCCTCGCCAAGCGCGGCATGCCCGGCGTGAAAACCGTTGCCGTCAAGACACCGGATGATTTGTCCGCGGCCCTTGCACTCTTCGCGGAATTGGAGGGAGACGCATGAGCGCCCCAGTACTAAAGCAAGCACCGACGAGGGAATATTCACGCATTGCCGGCATCGGTGCATACCGCCCGGACATCATCGTCACCAACGACGACGTCTGCCAGTGGATCGATTCCTCGGACGAATGGATCCGCCAGCGCACGGGGATCGTGACCCGCCACCGTGCCGCAGCCAATGTCAGCGTCATCGACATGGCCGAGGGGGCCGCCCGTGAGGCACTCAAGCAGGCCGGCATTGAGGCTTCCCAGCTGGGTGCCGTGATTATCTCCACCGTCACGCACCCGTATGCCACGCCGTCCGCGGCTGCCGCCCTCGCCGACCGTTTGGGGGCCACCCCGGCACCGGCCTTCGACATCTCCGCGGCATGTGCAGGCTACTGCTACGGCATTGCCCAGGGCGATGCCCTGGTCCGATCGGGCGCGGCTGAATACGTCCTGGTGGTCGGCGCTGAGAAACTCTCAGACGTCATTGACAACCATGAACGAACCATATCCTTCCTTCTTGGCGACGGCGCCGGCGCCGTGATCATCGGCCCGTCCGACACCCCCGGCATTGCCCCGTCCGTCTGGGGATCCGATGGCAGCAAGTGGAACGCGATCGGCATGACGCATTCCCTCGACGAAGTCCGCAACCTTGGCGAGACTGCCCGCCATTCGGACGAATCCGACGATCAGGCCATTATTTCCGCAGCGCAGGATGTTTGGCCGACGCTCCGCCAGGACGGCCAGACGGTCTTCCGTTGGGCCGTCTGGGAAATGGCGAAGGTTGCCCAGCAAGCCCTCGACGCCGCAGGGATTGAAGCCTCGGATCTGGCAGCGTTCGTCCCCCACCAGGCGAACATGCGGATCATCGATGAAATGGTCAAGAAGCTCAAACTTCCCGAAACCGTGGTGGTTGCACGGGACATCGCTGATGCGGGAAACACCTCTGCCGCCTCCATTCCGCTGGCCACGCACCGACTCCTCAAGGAGAACCCTGCGCTCAGCGGTGGACTTGCCCTGCAGATCGGCTTCGGTGCCGGTCTTGTGTTTGGTGCCCAGGTAATCGTTCTTCCGTAGTTTCGGACCGCGCCTACCTTCCAATTGAATAGTGCTTTGAAACCCAAGCCGTATCCGCGGTTTGCCCCCATTTCCGGCAATAGCCGGCACAACAAGAAAAGGAGCCAACAATGGCTAGCAACGAAGAAATCCTGGCCGGCCTGGCTGAAATCGTGAACGAAGAGACCGGCCTCGCCACTGAAGCAGTGGAGCTGGACAAGTCCTTCACCGAGGACCTGGACATCGACTCCATCTCCATGATGACGATCGTCGTCAACGCTGAAGAGAAGTTCGGCGTCCGCATCCCGGACGAAGAGGTCAAGAACCTCAAGACCGTCGGCGACGCCGTCAACTTCATCTCGAACGCACAGGTCTAGCCTGGCCTCAACTGTGCCGGACTTCGGGTGCGCCCTGTTGCATCCGAAGTCCGGCACAGCTGCTATATCTCCCAAAGTTTTTTCCTGCCTCCCCAGTGAGAACAGCACATGGGTTGGCTGATCCGACAGAGAGTGATCGCATGGCACGCAAAGTAGTCATAACCGGTCTGGGCGCTACAACGCCCATCGGCGGCGACGTCCCCACGATGTGGAAGAACGCGCTCAAAGGGGTCTCCGGTGCCCACACACTCGAGGACGAGTGGGTTGCCAAGTATGACCTTCCGGTCCACTTTGCCGCCCGGTGCTCGACGCCGGCCCTCGAGGTTCTGAGCCGCGTTGAAGCCAAGCGCATGGACCCGTCCACCCAATTCGGCGTCATCGCCGCCCGCGAGGCATGGGCAGATTCCGGGATCACCGAAATCGACCACGATCGCCTTGCCGTGGCTTTCGCCACGGGCATCGGCGGCGTCTGGACGCTCCTGGACGCTTGGGACACGCTGAGGGAAAAGGGCCCCCGCCGGGTTCTGCCCATGACGGTCCCCATGCTCATGCCGAACGGCGTCGCGGCTGCGGTCAGCCTTGACCTTGGTGCCCGCGCCGGTGCGCACACCCCGGTTTCGGCTTGCGCTTCCGGCACCGAAGCGATGCACCTCGGCCTGGATCTCATCCGCTCGGGCAAGGCCGACGTCGTCGTGTGCGGTGGTGCCGAAGCCGCCATCCACCCGATGCCCCTCGCGGCGTTTTCCTCGATGCAGGCGCTCTCCCGCCGCAATGACGATCCTGAGCACGCTTCGCGGCCATACGACCGCGACCGCGACGGCTTCGTCATGGGCGAAGGCGCCGGCGCCCTGGTCCTGGAAGCCGAAGAGCACGCGATCGCCCGCGGCGCGCGCATCTACGCTGAGCTCGCCGGTACTTCGGTCACAGCTGACGCCTACCACATCACGGCACCGGACCCGGAAGGCCTGGGCGCTACCCGCGCTTTGAAGGCTGCCATGTTCGATGGACGCATCCAGGCCGAGGACGTCGTGCACGTCAACGCCCACGCCACCTCGACGCCTGTCGGTGACAAGCCCGAGTACACGGCGCTCCGTGCCGCGCTGGGCGCCCACGTCGACAATGTGGCAGTCTCCGCTACCAAGTCGCAGATGGGCCACCTGTTGGGTGCTTCAGGGGCCGTAGAAGCAGTGCTGACGGTTCTTGCCGTCTACAAACGCCAGGCGCCGTTGACCATCAACCTTGAGAACCAGGATCCGGAGATCCCGCTCGACGTCGTCACTTCGGCACGCACTTTGCCCGCGGGTGACATCGTCGCTTTGAGCAACTCCTTCGGTTTCGGTGGCCACAACGCGGTCGTCGCCATCCGCAACGTCTGAGGGTCTCCGCCGGTTCGAGGCACAAGCCAGGCACAAGAGGAGGGCCCCACCGTGGTGGGGCCCTCCTCTTTGCTATGGAAAACTGTCTCGGTACTTTGTTCCCTAACCGACCTGGTGGAGCCAGCGCACAGGGGCGCCTTCGGCGGCATGCCGGAAGGGCTCGAGCTCTTCGTCCCAGGCCTCACCGAGCGCCAAGGAAAGCTCATGGTAGACGGCGGCAGGATCTCCCGCCCCCGACTCATAGGCGTAGCGGATGCGGTCCTCAGTCACCATGATGTTGCCGTGGACATCGGTGACGGCATGGAAAATACCCAGCTCCGGTGTGTGCGACCAACGCGCACCGTCCACGCCTTGGCTCGGTTCCTCGGTGACTTCGTAGCGAAGGTGCGCCCACCCTCGCAGTGCCGAAGCCAATTGGGCACCCGTTCCAGGGACTCCTGCCCAAGAGAGCTCGGCGCGGAACATTCCGGGCGCGGCAGGTTGAGGGGTCCACTCAAGATCGGTCCGCTTGTCAACGACCGATCCGATGGCCCACTCAACGTGAGGGCACAACGCGGTAGGGGCCGAATGCACAAACAAGACACCGCGGGTTATTGCAACAGACATTCCATCCTCCATAGCTGTAGGTACGTCTTCCCCAACGACCTCTGCCTGGATGAAATTTTGCTGCGCGGGTGCCGCGCCGTTCCGGTTTCCCTACCTATCTATGATTTTTTTCCGCAGCGGAAGAACATTCAAGTTTAGGTTGAAAGTTTCCCCACAGTGCTTTCATTTTGCCGTACGGACCGGAATTACGCCAGTGCGATTCATGGACGGGCGGATTTCCCCCCTTGGGACTCTTCGAAGTGTTGCACGGTTTCCAGGGCTTCATGCACGGGGGTGGGCTTGTTGATAGCTCTTGCGAAGACGGTCGACCGACACATGGGTGTAGATCTGGGTTGTTGCGAGGCTGCTGTGCCCCAGAATTTCCTGGACGGCACGCAGGTCCGCCCCGCCGTCGAGCAAGTGGGTGGCGGCGGTGTGGCGCAGGGCGTGGGGTCCGGTTGCCGCGGTATCCCCCAAAGCGGCCAGGAGGTCGTTGACAACGCTGCGGGCCTGGCGCTGATCGATACGGTTGCCCCTTGAACTGAGAAAGAGTGCCGGTCCGCTACGCTCGGTGGCGAGCCGTGGACGGCCGCGCCGGAGCCAGTCGTCGACGGCGAGCGCAGCCGGGACACCGTAGGGCACCGTCCGCTCCTTGTTGCCCTTGCCGAGCACGCGAAGAGTTCGGCGCTCCGTGTCGAGATCGTCGATGTCCAGGCCGGCGAGCTCGCCGACGCGGATCCCCGTGCCATAGAGCAATTCGACGACGGCGCGGTTTCTCAGCGGCATCGGAGAGCCGTCCGCGGCTGCCTCTGACAGATTTTCGAAGATCCTGGAGACCTGCTGCTGATGAAGGACGCCAGGGAGCGTGTGGTCCCGTTTGGGGGCTTGGAGGCGAAGAGCAGGGTCTGTCGCGATGAGTTCTTCCCGCAGGGCCCAGGAGGTGAACGCGCGGGCTGTCGCAGCATGCCGGGCGAGCGTTGCCCTGGACCGGCCGGATTCGCTTTGTGCCCCCAGCCAACGCCGAAGGGTGCCGAGTTCCAGGGCTGCGAGCTCCCCCACGCCCTCCGCTACGGCGAAGCGCAGCAGGTTTTCGACGTCTGCGATGTACGCCCTCACTGTGTGCGCAGACCTGGCCCGTTCGCTTTCGAGGTAACGCCGGAAGTCCTCAACGGACCCGGCGAGCGCTTCGGGGAGCGGTTTCTCTTGCACCCTTCCACTGTGCCAGCCGCCGGGCCCGGTGGCTGGCATCGCCACGTTCGACCATCTTCACCTTTGAGCGATGGACCTGTAAATCCTGTAGTACTGCCACAGGAGCAACCCCTGCCAGACCGCGAAAAGAACCCAAAGCCATAGCGGTCCAGGGCCGCCTTGGACGAACAAGACCGCTCCCACGATCAGAAAAAGACCGATTTGCTGTCCAATCACGAACCTCGCGGGCTGCGCCTTTGACTTCATAGTCACTTCGGCTCCTTTGCTGAAACGACAGAAGGACGGTCCCCCATGTCGTCCCTAGTGACGCTACGCCAACCCCCAAGCAACTGAGTGTCAACTGTCAATTAAATTATGAAATTTGAGACTCCGAACCAGGCCCAACCTGCCATCCAGTCCCAAACTCAACCCTGCTTCCCCGACCTTTTCCAGGCGCCGCTCACTGATACCGCCAGGCCCAACAAGCCGAGGCGTCCAAGTCCGGCCCTGACGGATTCGGGGCTGAGTCCAGCCACGACAGCGAGCTTCTCTACCGAGCTCGTCGAGCGGACCGGCAGGGCGTCGAGCAGTATCAGGTCCTCGAGGGTGAGTCCGTCGTGGTCCGACGCGGCCGCATCCTTATCCGCGACGAGCGCCTCACCGCTCGACCCCGCCAGTTCAGCGATCTCACCGACGTCCGTGACGCAGACAGCCCCGCCATCCCTGAGGAGCCTATGACAGCCCGCAGAGTTGGCACTGTGGATGGACCCCGGAACCGCCGCGATCACCCTGCCAATGGATTCGGCATGATGGGCTGTGTTCAGGGCACCCGAACGCCATCGCGCTTCCACCACCACGGTCACGGCTGCCAAGGCGGCGATAATCCTGTTCCGCTGGAGGAACCGGTAGCGGGTGGGCGCCGAGCCCGGGGGTACCTCGGCGATGACCGCCCCTTGGTTTGCCACGGCACGCAGCAGATCCTCATTTCCGGATGGATAGTATCGGTCCACGCCCCCGGCCATCACCGCGATGGTCGGCATGTCGCCTGTGCCACCGGCCAAAGCCCCGCGGTGCGCATGAGCGTCGATACCGTAAGCCCCTCCAGACACGACGGTGCAGCCGCGCTGACCCAGCCCATAGCCAAAATCACCCGTTACGGAGGCCCCGTAGCTTGTACTGTCCCGTGAGCCTACGAGGGCCACAACCCGCCGCATGGGTGGGAACTCCAATTCGTGTCCCCGCCACCACAAACACAGCGGTTCATGAAGGCCCAGATCCGCCAACTGCGCCGGCCACAGCGTGTCGCCGGGGATGATCATGCGGCCACCGAGGCGTTGCATCGTGGCAAGATCCCGTTCCGGGGCAAGGTCCGGGATCCGTGGCGCCCACCGTCTCAATGCAGCGGCCAAACCGGCTCCGGCAGAAGATACCCCGCTGTCAACAAACAGGGAAGCCACTTCCTGCTCAAGCCCGGGCCCGGGAGCGAGCTCGCCGGTCGCTATTCTGAGACCGTCAACGGCCCCGGCGGCCTGCACCAACGCGAACCCGGCCGCATCTTGTGGTTCCATGAGCCGTGATAGCGCTGCCCGGGCTAGGCGCTCCCTTTTCCGGTCCGGCGCGTCCGGGGTGGGCCGCTGTCCGTGTTCAGTCATGGCGTGTCCTTTCATGCGGCCGCGACCGCCTGCCGCAAGCCGAGGGCCTGCCCGATGTCGTCGCTGTGGGGTTGGTTCCGGTGGCCCAGATCCGCAAGGGTCCATGCGAGGCGCAGGACGCGGTCGTAGCCCCTCGCCGTGAGGATTCCACGCTCGAGGGAAGTATCCAGAATCTTGGTGGTCGCGGAAGGGAGGCGCAGTTCGCCGCGCAGGACACGCCCGGGAACCTGTGAATTGGTTTCCATCCCGAAGCTCCCTAGCCGTTCCCGTTGCCGTGACCGGGCGGCCTGGACCCTCCCGGCGACAGTAGCTGTGTCCTCCGCCGCGCGGGATTGGCCAAAGTCCGCGAGGGACACACGTTCCACCTGGAGCTGGATGTCCACTCTGTCCAGCAACGGCCCGGACATGCGCCCGAAGTAGCGGCGCCGCATTACTGGAGTGCAGGTGCAATCGACTCCCTTGCCGGTGGCCTTGCCGCAAGGGCAAGGATTCGCCGCGAGGACCAGCTGGAACCGGGCCGGATATGCAGCAGTGCCGGCGGAGCGATGGATGACAAGCTCACCGCTTTCCAGAGGCTGCCGCAGGGCGTCCAGGACCCGGCGCTCGTACTCGGGTGCCTCGTCCAGGAACAAGACGCCACGGTGCGCCCGTGATGCCGCCCCTGGCCGGGGCAGGCCGGAGCCACCACCAATGATGGCTGCGGCAGTCGCACTGTGGTGGGGGTTCTCAAAAGGCGGGCGGCGCAACAGCTGTACCGAATCAACATGGACAGCAGAAAGCGAGTGGATCGCCGTGACCTCCATGGCTTCCTGGTCCCCCAAATCCGGTAAGAGTCCCGGGAGCCGCTCGGCCAGCATCGTCTTGCCCGCACCCGGAGGACCGCAAAGCAGTACATGGTGTGCCCCGGCCGCGGCAACCTCCAAGGCGCGGCGGGCATCGCCCTGCCCTGAGACATCACAAAGATCCGGAACGACCGCGGTACCGACGTCCTGATCTCCTCCCGCGGCGTCACCGTCGGCCGGGTCATAATCCAGGGCCAGATCCTGCGGATTGGCCCCGAAATCAAAGGCAAGGCGAGCCAGGGTCTTGTAGCCACGAACCACTGCCCCGGGAACCAACTCTGCCTCGGCGACGTTTGCCTGGGCCACCACAATCTCGTCGTGGCCAGCCTGAACCGCTGCCATGACCGCCGGCAAGATGCCGCGAACCGGCCTCAACCTGCCATCCAGCCCCAACTCGGAGATGAAGACCGTACCTTCGGTGGAACGGATATCTCCGGCAGCGCGCAATACTGCCATGGTGATCGCGAGGTCGAACCCCGAGCCACGCTTCGGCAGTGAGGCCGGAATCAGGTTTGCGGTGATCTTTCGGCGGCTCAGCGGGATGCCGGAATTCTGTGCAGCGGAACGAATGCGTTCCTTGGCTTCGTTCAGCGAAGCGTCCGGCAGGCCCAGGATCACGAAGTTGGGGAGGGTTTGGCCGATATCTGCTTCGACCTCCACGATGTATCCGTTCAGGCCCAGCAGCGCCACGGAGTAGCTTCGACCCACGCCCACCTAGCCCACGCCCCTGAGGTGTTCGAGCTGTGGCGGGCCGACGCCGTCGTCGATGATTCCCACGACATCCACCCGGCGGCGCGGGGCGCGCAGTTCGTGATCACGGCACCAGGAAAGGGCCAGGCGATGGAGCCGAGCGAGTTTGGCTGCGTCAACCGCTTCGAAAGGATGCCCATAGGCCAGGTTCTTCCTGGTCTTGACCTCGGCGATCACAAGAGTGTCGCCGTCGAGCGCCACGATGTCGATCTCGCCCTCGGAGCATCTCCAATTGCGGTCCACAATCCGCATTCCCTGGGTTTCAAGGAAAGTTACGGCCAGCGTTTCACCTTGCCGGCCCAACAAGTCTTTGGCCTTCATGACCACCTCCGTTACCAGCGTGGAGGCACGGAGAGGCCAAAGACAGGGAGCAGTTTGGCTATGTGGGAAACTCCGTCAGTCAGACGGTGTGGAGGAGAAGTTGCCGGGCTTTCCTAGTTGCCCAGGTTGCCGAGATCGCCTAGATCGCCGTCTTTAGGCAGGGAAAGCTCCTCGCTGCGGGGCAGTTCTTCGACGTTGACGTCCTTGAACGTAATAACCCGGACATTCTTCACGAATCGGGCCGAACGGTAGACGTCCCAGACCCAGGCATCCTGGAGCGTCAGGTCGAAGTAGACCTCGCCATCGGCACTGCGGGCCTGCAGGTCAACATGGTTTGCCAGATAGAACCGGCGTTCGGTCTCGACAACGTAGCTGAACAAACCAACGACGTCGCGGTATTCGCGGTAGAGCTGGAGCTCCATGTCGGTTTCGTAGTTCTCAAGATCCTCGGCACTCATAGATCCATCTTGCACCATAGAGGGCGCACACGCCGCCACGGTCGGGCAAGCGGCATCCAGGACAAGGAAAAGCAGAGTCTAGAGCAGGTTCCAGCTGGTCCGGTGGTACGGCGTGGGACCCAACGAGCGGATGGCATCGCGGTGGAAAGACGTGGCGTAACCCTTGTTCTCGTTCCAACCGAAGGGCGGATATTCTTCGTGCAGCCCAATCATGATGCGGTCCCTGGCCACCTTGGCCAGCACGCTGGCGGCCGCTACGCTGAGGCAGCTCATGTCCGCCTTCACCCGGGTGTGCACCGGCGCCTCGCAGCCGGGCCCGGACGGCTCGGTGTCGAACAAGGACCCTTGGCTCTGGGGCGAGAGCCAGTTGTGGCTCCCATCCAGCAGGACGAGGTCCGGACGTACTCCCGAGGCGAGAATTTCGAACCAGGCGCGTGTTCCGGCAAGGCGCAGGGCGCCCACTATTCCCAACGCATCGATCTCCGCCGAACTTGCGTGGCCCACCGCGGAGCCAACCGCCCACTCGCGTACCAACGGTTCCAACCGCTCGCGGTCTTCGGGCTTGAGAAGCTTGCTGTCGCGGACATCGGCGAGCAGGCCGTGGTCCCTGAGGTCGACGACGGCGATCCCCACCGACACCGGTCCGGCGAGGGCTCCACGGCCCACTTCATCGACGCCGGCCAGCAGCGTGACCCCCGGAGACAGGAAACTCCGCTCGACGTCAAGGGTGGGAAAATCGGGAGCGCGCTTCGCCCGCGCGGCGGGTTTTCGCTGCGTTCGAACCGGAGTTGCCGCTCCTGTCCCCGCCGGAGCCATCATTTGCCCGCTGGAGCCGTCGGTGAAGCCGTGTTCTGGGGCGACGGCGCGGGAATGTTGCGGAAGACCTCGGAGTGGTTGTCAAGGATCTGCCAACGGTTGATGGGCCAGGCGATAACCGTGGCTTTGCCCTCGACGTCGGAGATGTCGATGAAACCACCATTGACTGATTGGTGTTCGCGGGAGTCGGCCGAGTTGTTGCGATTGTCGCCCATAACCCAAATCTTGCCCGCCGGGACCACTACATCGAAAGACTTGGCCATGGGAACTTGGGCAGGATTGATGTAGCTCTCGTTGAGGACCGAGCCGTTGACGCTGACCCGCGCGGAACTGTCGCAACAGGAGACCCGGTCCCCCGGCAGGCCGATCACGCGCTTGACGAGGTGCTGATTGGTCTCGTCCGGGAGCAGCCCGACGAAGACAAGACCGTCCTGGAACCATTTGAAGGGCCCCGGCGACGTCTTCTGCGTGGGCGGAAGCCATCCTTGTGCGTCCTTGAAGACCACGATGTCGCCGCGCTCCAGTGCGAACGGTTGCGGGACCAGCAGATTAACGAAAATCCGGTCGTCAACGTCAAGGGTGTTGACCATGGACTCAGAGGGAATGAAGAAAGCACGGAACAGGAAGGTCTTGATAAGGAACGACAATACGATCGCGATGACCACCACGGTGCCGATTTCCCTGAGCCAGCCGAGGAACGGACTGCCGTGGGTTTTGCCGGCAGTTTCGGAGCGATCGCTTTCGCCCGATTCCAGCCGCGAACTCCGCCGCGCCGCGCGGCGCGGAGACTCATGCTCCTCAGGCCGGGGCGTCGTCGAGCCAGTCTCGCTCCCCGGAGCCGGATCGGCGTCGTCCGCCGCAAGATCCATGGCGGGAGCGGACGGTCCGTCCAGGAGCCGGGCGTCGTCGTCGTGCCGTTCCGGCTTCCCGGGAGTTGTCTCGGGCATCTATTGTCCGTTCTTCGAGGTTGTACCGGCCTGCGCAGGGCGAGGTAGTTCTGCAAATCTATCAAGCGGCCAGATAATCCGGACCGGACGCCCGATGACACGCTCCAGCGGCACCATTCCTCCGCCGGGCGCGCCGAGAAGGCTGCGCGAATCGGCCGATCGTGAACGGTGGTCCCCCATGAGCCACAATCGGTCACTGGGAACGATGACGTCGAATCTCTGTTCGCTCGGCGTGTCGCCGGGATACAGATAGGGTTCCTCAAGTGACTGACCGTTGACTGTGAGTTTGCCATCGGTGCCACAACAAACGAGGTGGTCTCCGGGAAGCCCGATGACACGTTTGACGTATGTGGTGTCGCTACCCGTCAGGCCCAGCCAATGGCCGGCGGCAGCGACGGCGTCGGCAAACGGTCCTTTGCCGCTGTTCAGCGGAGCAAAGGTTCCCCTGCCGTCGAAGACCACAATGTCTCCACGGCGAATAGGGTCTGCGGCGAAATCCGTCCGGGACACAAGGATGCGGTCGCCGGTGCCCAGGATCGGCTCCATGGACTCGGAGGGGATGAAGTAGACGTCGATCCACAACGACCGAACAAGCCCGCTGATAGCCACGGCCAGGACAAGGGCGAGCAAAACAAAACGCCAGCCCTGTTTCCGGGGCTGGCGTTTTGCGTGGTCCATGATTCGTTTCCTGTTGCGTTGCGGATTTCTCCGGCGCAGGCCGGACACGAATCCAGGACCCGCTGTTGGTCGAAAGACCTACTTGCCGGTGGCGAAGTCGCGCTTTTCCTTGATCTTCGCAGCCTTGCCGCGCAGTGCGCGCATGTAGTAAAGCTTGGCGCGGCGGACGTCACCCTTGGTGACGACCTCGATCTTGTCGATGATCGGGGAGTGCACCGGGAAGGTACGCTCTACGCCGACACCGAAGGAGACCTTGCGGACCGTGAAGGTTTCGCGAACGCCGTCACCCTGGCGGCCCAGGACGAAGCCCTGGAAGACCTGGACACGGGAGTTCTTGCCTTCGATGATGTTCACGTGAACCTTGATGGTGTCACCCGCGCGGAACTCGGGAACATCGTTACGCAGCGAAGCTGCATCTACGCTATCGAGGATATGCATTAATCCACTCCTGGTGAACGCCACAGGTCATCCACTTTGGGTCACGGCGGGCAAGCCCGGGGCGCAAGGCCGTCCGGAAATTACCGCCGAAGATTTTCAAGTCCGGTACCACCACTGATTGGCGGTTCCGGGTTGTCAGGCTGTTGGTGACGCTCCCCCTGTGGCAGGCGCGAACCCAGTTGACACAAGGGTTAATTCTGCCACACCCCGCGAGTTCCGGCGAATCCCGCGAAAGCGGCCCGGTTGTTGCGATCGGGCCGTGGATGAAACTGCCCGACGGCGGCAGGCTCAGTCCGGGAGGTCGCCGTCCGGGCGGCGCCGCAAGCGGCCGTCGACGACGTCGTACCCGAGTTCGCCGAAAGCCGTGCGGTCCGCACGCGCCAGGCGGCCGGCGTCGAACTCTACGAGAAGGTCCGGGCGGCGTTCCGCCGTGCGCCGGAACTGTTCGTGCCGCCGCCACTGGGCGATTTTGCCGTGGTTGCCGCTCAAAAGGACAGCGGGCACGTCACGATCGCGCCATGACGAGGGCTTCGTGTAGACCGGGTACTCCAGCAAGCCGTCCGAATGGGATTCCTCCACCAACGATTCGGGATTGCCGACGACGCCCGGAAGCAACCGTCCGATGGCCTCGACCATGGCCAGGACTGCAACCTCGCCGCCGTTGAGGACGTAGTCGCCCAAACTGACCGGGCGGACCGTGAAGTGCCCTGCCGCCCACTCCATGACGCGCTCGTCGATGCCTTCATAGCGGCCGCAGGCGAAAACGAGCTGCTCTTCCTCGGCGAGCTCATAGGCAAGGGCCTGGTTGAAGCGCTCCCCCGCGGGCGACGGGACAATCAGGACCGGCTTCGTCGGTCCGTCCGACGAGTCCCCAATTGCGGCAGCCTGCGCATTTGCAATGGATTCCAAGGCCTGGGCCCAGGGCTCCGGTTTCATGACCATGCCCGCACCGCCACCGTACGGAGTGTCATCCACCGTGCGGTGCTTGTCCGTGGTGAAGGTCCTCAAGTCATGGACATTCAGCTCCAGAAGCCCGTCCTGACGGGCCTTGCCGATGAGGGAAAGCTCTAGTGGCGCCAGGTACTCGGGAAAGATGCTGACGACGTCGACGCGCATTTTAGGCATCATCCTTGGTTTCAGCGTCGTCCTCTTCCGCGTCGGAGGCGGAAGCATCGGTGTTCAGTTCGAAGAGGCCCGGCGGAGGGGTGAGCAGCAGATAGCCGTCCTCGACGTTGACTTCGGGCACGATCTCTTCAACGAAAGGCACCAGGATTTCCTTGCCGGCTGCGTCTTCAATGACCAGCAGGTCCTGGACCGGCATGGTGTTGAGTGCGGTCACCTTGCCTACGGCCTGCGAGCCGACACGGACCTCAAGCCCGACGAGCTCATGCTCATACCAGCCTTCGTCGTCGTCCTCTTCCAGCTCTTCCGTCTCGATGAACAGCTTCGCGCCGCGGATTTCTTCCGCCTGGTTGCGCGTGGAGATCTCTTCGAAACCGAGCAACAGGATGTCCTTGTTCCACCGGGCGCTGGTGATGGTCAAAGGACCGGCCTTTGCCGGCTCCACTACAAATTCGGTGCCCGGGACAAAACGATCGCCGGGGGCGTCAGTGAGCACCTGGACCGTGACTTCGCCGCGGATTCCGTGGGGCTTGCCGATTCGGGCAACCTGGAGCTGCATGGGATTCCTCTGTTTTCTTCGCTGGGGCCGGCTTAGGGACCAAGGCTGGGGTTTGCTCGTAAAACAATCCGGCCCCTCCACCATAATCTGGTGAAGGGGCCGGATTTAAGACAAGTATTGCTGAGCGCGTTACCGGCGACGGTCGGTGTCGACGACGTCGACCCTGACCTGCTCGCCGCCCGCCAATGCCGCAATCACAGTGCGCAAAGCGCGTGCGGTGCGACCCTGGCGACCGATCACCCGTCCGAGGTCGTCCTGGTGAACGCGCACCTCGAGGGATTCCCCGCGGCGGTTGTTCTTTGCACTGACCTTGACGTCCTCAGGGCTGTCAACGATCCCACGGACCAAGTGCTCGAGCGCTTCTGCCAGCAACTTACTCAGCCTCGGTGGTCTCTGCTTCAGCGTCAGCGGGAGCTTCAGTTGCTTCCGACTGCTTGGCCTTCTTGGTGATGGCTTCCGGGATGATAACGGAACCCTTCTCCGGTGCAACGAAAGCAGGCTTGGCGACCTTGGTCTTCAGCGTGCCTTCCTGGCCCGGGAGGCCCTTGAACTTCTGCCAGTCACCGGTGATCTTGAGGATCGCGGCAACCTGCTCGGTCGGCTGGGCGCCGACGGACAGCCAGTACTGTGCACGCTCGGAGACGACCTCGATGTACGAGGGCTCTTCGGTGGGGTGGTACTTGCCGATTTCTTCAATCGCACGGCCATCGCGCTTGGCGCGGGAGTCCATGACGACGATGCGGTAGTAAGGTGCGCGCATCTTACCGAAGCGCTTAAGGCGAATCTTTACGGCCACTTTTGTGGTCACTCCTGTTTCTGAAACGGGGTTGAGCCCGTCGTTCTGCACCCGTGGGGCGGGCCATACTTGAGGGTTCCAAGGACAAGATGCACACACGGAGAGAGGGGCCGCGCGGATCGAGTACCTGTCCATTGTGCCAGATGGCAGACAGTATTTCGAACACGCGGCCCGTGCGGCGGGTTTTCTGCGGAGTTACTGCTCTGCGGACCAGACGTAGAGACCGGCCCGTTCGGCGTTTTCGACGTCGCTCGCGAGCGCCGCCAACTGCTGGACGTACAGGCGGGACTGCTGGGCATCAAAGGGCATATCTTCTTGGGCCGCCCAGCGTTCGGCGACGTCGTCGAGGATGCTTCCTTCGCCCTCGGTCTCGTAGCTGAGAAGCTCGGACAGGGCGCGCACCATGGCTTCGGGGACGCCCAGCAAGGCGTCGCTGGTGACGTCCACCAAAGCGAGCTCATAGTCGGCCCCGGGAGCGTGCACGGCCGTGCCGGCGAGGTCGCCGAGTTGTTCTACTTCGAAATCGCTGATCCCCGGGATCCGTACTGCGGCGCCGGATACGTCACTGCCCTTCTCCAGGGCAGCGGCCCTCTTGAGTGCTTCATCGTGGGTGGCAACAAAGATTTCAGCAAAGCCCATGGAAAGTACTCTCATTCATTCGTGGCAACGGAGCTGCGGCGCAGCGGCCGAAATGCGCCACGCCGTGTTCTCCACCCTAGCGGACGGCGACCCGCAGCCGGTTGCGCCACGGGTCCTCGAAGCGCAACTCCTGGCCGGTGTGGTGGGAGCCAATGCCGGCAACCTTGAGGCGGTCGGCGAGCGCGCCGACGTCGTCTCCTGACGGCACCTCGATAACAACCTCGCCGAGACCGAGCGTATCCTTGCGCGCACCTGCACCGCGGCTGTTCCAGACATTCATGGCCATGTGGTGGTGGTAGCCTCCCGCGGAGACGAACAGGGCTTGGCCGTGCCACCCGGCGGTCTGCTCGAAGCCCAAGGTGTCGACATAGAAATCATGGGCAGTCTGCACGTCGCCCACCTGGAGGTGGACATGCCCGACGCCGGCGCCCGCCTCATGCTGGCCCGTCACCGCCGCTTCGCTCAGGTATTGCTGGAGGTAACGCTGCGGCGGGAGCGGCAGGCTGTCCATGACGACGGAACTGCCGTTCCACTCCCAGCCTTCGCGGGGCTTGTCGTAATAGAGCTCGATGCCGTTGCCCTCAGGATCCGTGAAGTAGAACGCCTCGCTGACGAGGTGGTCCGCGCTGCCGACGAAGGCGTGGGGTTCGTACTGCGCGGCGGAGGCAACGGTTGCGGCGAGCGAGGACTGGTCTTCGAAGAGCAAGGCTGTATGGAAGAGTCCAGCCTCTCCACGACCCGGGATCTGGAGCCCGGAGGCCGGCGCGAGGTGCACCAACGGCTTGCCGAGCCTGCCGAAGTAGAGTCCGCCATCCTGTTCGGCGACGACGTCCAGCCCCAGCGCCCGCTGGTAGTAGTCGCCCATGAGCTTCATGTCCCCCACTTTGAGCATGACGGTACCCATGGTGAGTTCGGCAGGAAGGAGATCCTGGCTGGATGTGATGGTCATGTGAAACTCCCGGTATTTTGTGGCGCCGCCTTTCGGCAACCTCTATACATCCAAATTACTTGAAGCTTCAATTTATTCCTAATGCCCGGCACTTCCTGAAATATGCCCCCTCAGCACGGTGCATTGCGGATTCAGCACCACCTCAAGGCTCGCCCGGGGATCCTTTGCGTAGAGCACGACGTCGGCACTGGCACCTTCGCTGATGCCGTCGGCACCCAGCCACTCACGGGCGGACCAGCAGGCGGCATCGAGGGCCGCGGCAGCCGAAAGGCCGGCGCGGTGCAGTTCCAGGATTTCCTCGCCGATCCGGCCGTGCTTGATGACGCTGCCGGCGTCGGTCCCGGCATACACCCGCACTCCGGCGTCGAATGCCTCGGCGACGCGTTCATGCCTGAGCTCCCACAGCCTGGTCATGTGGGCGGCGTAACGCGGGAACTTCGCTTCCGCCTGCTTCGCGATGTCCGGAAAAGTAGCAATGTTGATCAGGGTGGGAACGATCGGCACACCCTGGTCCAGGAGCCTGGGAATGTGGTGCGGAAGTAGGCCGGTGGCGTGCTCGATGCAGTCGATGCCGGCGTCGAGCATGTCGTCGATAGTCCCTTCGGCGAAGCAATGGGCAGTCACCCGGGCTCCCTCGCCGTGTGCCGCGGCGACGGCGTCCTTGACGATGGCGGCGGGAAAGGACGGGCCAAGATCCCCTGCCGAGCGGTCGATCCAGTCCCCGACGATCTTGACCCAGCCGTCTCCGGACCGTGCCTGCTTGCGCACCGCCTCCACCAGATCCTCCGGTTCGACTTCTTCGGCCAGTCCGGGAATGTACCGGCGTTGCCTGGCGATGTGCCTGCCTGCGCGGATGATCCTGGGCATGTCCGTCCGGCGCTGCAGCCAGCGCGTGTCGCTTGCGGATCCGGCGTCGCGGATCAAGAGCGTCCCGGCGTTCCGGTCCGCCGTCGCCTGCAGTCGGGCAGTCTGATCGTCCACCGCTCCGCCCTTGCCTAATCCAACATGGCAATGCGCATCCACCAGACCGGGCAACACCCATCCGTCCAGGATGACGTCGGGCGCGGCAGCGGGCGGCAGAAAGGTCAGCCTTCCGTCGACCGACCAGAGGCCACGCCGTTCTTCTTTCGGTCCCGTGAGGACGGCGCCGCTGAACTCGATGATTTCCGCCATGATTCCACCTTAAACTCCTGCGCCGTTCCCGGCCCGGTCACATCTGTCCTCGGCCACATCTCTCCTCCGTCACATCTGTCCTGGGCACCAACAGCTGTGGTAGCTTCGTCTACGACCACACGGGGGCCCTTGCAAGGGCTGAGATCGGGCTGACGCAGCCTGCGACCGTTGAACCTGTCCGGGTAATGCCGGCGAAGGAAGTGAGTAATCCTTTGAGCACCAAAGAAACACAGCTGAGCCCTACCAAAAACGGATCGGCGCAAGAGGTGACCCAGTCCCTGAAGTCGCATTCCCTCGCGTTCCTGGAAGACACGGAGACGGGAATCCGGGTTCCGGTCACGGAAATCGCCCTGGAACCATCCCCCAACGGCGAGGCCAACGCGCCTTTCCAGGTGTACCGCACTGCAGGGCCAGGAAGTGATCCCGTGGTTGGCCTCGAGCCGTTCCGCAGCGAGTGGATCGACGCCCGCGGCGACACCGAGGCATACAGCGGCCGCGAACGGAACCTGCTCGACGACGGCAAGTCGGCCGTGCGCCGCGGCGCCGCCTCCGCTGAGTGGAAGGGCGCACAGCCGGTGCCCCGCCGCGCCGTCGACGGCAAGACCGTGACACAGATGCACTATGCCAAGCAGGGGATCGTGACGCCCGAAATGCAGTTCGTGGCACTTCGCGAGAACTGCGATGTTGAACTGGTCCGCAGCGAAGTCGCCGCCGGCCGGGCCATCATTCCCAACAACATTAACCACCCCGAATCCGAACCGATGATCATCGGCAAGGCGTTCCTCGTGAAGATCAACGCCAATATCGGCAACTCGGCCGTCACCAGTTCCATCGCCGAAGAAGTGGACAAGCTGCAGTGGGCCACGCAATGGGGCGCGGACACCGTCATGGACCTGTCCACGGGTGACGACATCCACACCACCCGCGAATGGATCATCCGCAACTCCCCCGTGCCGATCGGCACCGTGCCCATTTACCAGGCCCTCGAGAAGGTCAACGGCGAAGCCAACAAACTCACATGGGAGATCTTCCGCGACACCGTCATTGAACAATGCGAGCAGGGCGTGGACTACATGACCATCCATGCCGGCGTGTTGCTGCGCTACGTGCCGCTCACCGCGAACCGCGTCACGGGCATCGTTTCCCGCGGCGGCTCAATCATGGCCGGCTGGTGCCTGGCGCACCACGAGGAAAACTTCCTGTACACCCATTTCGACGAACTCTGCGAAATCTTCGCCAAGTACGACGTCGCGTTCTCGCTCGGCGACGGCTTGCGCCCGGGAGCGACGGCGGACGCCAACGACGCCGCGCAGTTCGCCGAACTCGACACCTTGGCCGAGTTGACGCAGCGGGCATGGGAATTCGACGTCCAGGTCATGGTGGAAGGGCCCGGCCACGTTCCCTTCCACTTGGTGCGGGAGAACGTGGAGCGCCAGCAAGAGCTCTGCAAGGGCGCCCCGTTCTACACCTTGGGCCCCCTCGTCACCGACGTTGCCCCGGGCTACGACCACATCACCTCTGCCATCGGCGCCACGGAGATCGCACGCTACGGAACCGCGATGCTCTGCTACGTCACTCCAAAGGAACACCTTGGCCTGCCAAACAAGGACGACGTCAAGACCGGGGTAATCACGTACAAAATCGCTGCCCACGCCGCTGACCTTGCCAAGGGACACCCCGGTGCCCACGAACGCGACGATGCCCTGTCCAAGGCCCGCTTCGAGTTCCGCTGGCGTGACCAGTTCGCTCTGTCATTGGATCCGGTCACCGCGGAAGCGTTCCACGATGAGACGCTCCCGGCCGAACCGGCCAAGACCGCGCATTTCTGTTCCATGTGCGGACCGAAATTCTGCTCCATGCGCATCAGCCAGGACATCCGCGACGAATACGGCTCCGCGGATTCCCAAGCGGCCATCGCGGAAATGTACAGCGGGATGCGCGAAAAGAGCGAGGAGTTCCTGGCATCGGGCGGCAAGGTCTACTTGCCGGAGCTCGAGGTTCCCGCAGGAAAGCCCGGAACGAAGTCAGGAAGCCTGAACTGATCAGGAAGCCTGGACTGATCCGGCGCGGCTGACATCCGCAATGAAGGACCGGATCATCCGGTCCCCTTCAACTGAGTCATGAGGCCGGTGTCCTCCAGCCGCAACGCGGTGGAGGGCGCCGGTTTCCTGCAGGTAGCCGGCGATCTCTTCGTACAGGGGTTCCCAACCACCGGTCAGGACAAGCGTGGGGACTCCCGGCACAATGTGCAGGGGCGCTTCCCACGGCGGAGCCTGGAGCCGCAGTCGTCGAGCGGTACGCCTGGCCTCCGGGGTGCTGAGGACGGCCGCCTCCGAGGAAAACGCCCGGCGGACGAATTCACGTTGGTAATCGTCGTCGCTGAGTTCGTGCCGGATCGCGAACAAGGGCTCCATCAATGCCCGGTAAGCCGCGGTGGCGGGCAACTCGGCAGTCAAGGAAAGGCACGCCGGTTCAACCAGCACGAGGGAGCGGACCAGGTCCGGCCTCTCCACCGCTGCCAACATCGCGGAAATCGCGCCTTGGGAGTGCGCTACGACATGGCCTCCACGCGCCGGGCCGGAGGATGGCGCGGACTCCCGTCCTCCAAGGCACTCCAGGATAATGTCCACATCGGCGGCAACGTCCGATTCCAAAGGCTCGGCCTGCGCATCAAAGCCGTGGCGTTTCAGGAACAGTGCGTCGTACTTCAGCGCCATGCCGTGTTGTTTCGGCCAAGCGGCAGCGCCGAATGTACCGGCTCCGTGGACGAACACAACGCGCTGCTTTTGCATCCCCCCAGCCTATGGCACAGGGCTGACAACCCAACTAGCCAGCAGTTGTTGTCGTTATGAGGTCTCTAAACGACACCTGCTGCGAGCTAGTTGGGCGAGACGGCTACTTGCCGCCGAGGAACTTGTCGAAGCCCTTGGGCAGGTTCAGCTGCGAGGGATCGAAGTCGCCGCCAGCCTGGCCGAATGCCGCGCCGGTGGGAACGGCTTTCGCCCGCTTGTTCTCGGCGTCGCGCAGTTCCTGGGCAGCCTTGGCGGGGTTTCCGGAACGGGCCTTCTTCTTGGGCGCGTTTTTGCTTCCCTTGCGGGAACCGCCGCCACCGAGGCCGGGCATGCCAGGCATCCCGGGCATGCCGCCGCCCTGGGCCAGTTTCTTCATCATCTTCTGGGCCTGCGCGAAACGCTCCAGGAGGCCATTGACCTCGGAGACGTGGACACCGGAACCACGGGCGATGCGGGCGCGACGGGAACCGTTGATGATCTTCGGAGCCAAACGCTCATGCGGGGTCATGGAGCGGACAATCGCCTCCACGCGATCGATTTCGCGCTCGTCGAACTGCTCCAGCTGCTGGCGGATGTTCTGCGCACCCGGCATCATCATGAGCATCTTCTTCATAGAACCCATGTTGCGGATCTGCTGCATCTGGGCGAGGAAGTCGTCCAGGGTGAAGTCTTCCTGGTCGGCGAACTTCTTCGCCATCCGGGCCGCTTCATCCTTGTCCCAGTTCTTCTCGGCCTGCTCGATCAGGGTGAGAACGTCACCCATATCGAGGATGCGGGAAGCCATGCGATCCGGGTGGAACAGTTCGAAGTCGTCGAGGCCTTCACCGGTGGACGCGAACATGACCGGTTTTCCGGTGACAGACGCTACCGAGAGTGCGGCACCACCGCGGGCGTCGCCGTCGAGCTTTGACAGCACAACACCCGTGAAGTTGACGCCTTCATCGAAGGCAACCGCCGTGTTGACGGCGTCCTGGCCGATCATGGAGTCGATCACGAACAGAACTTCGTTCGGGATGATCGCTTGACGGATGCGGCGCGCCTGGTCCATCATTTCGGCGTCGACGCCGAGGCGGCCCGCGGTGTCCACGATCACGACGTCGTGCAGCTTCTGGCGGGCTTCGTCGACGCCGGCGCGTGCGACGGCGACGGGGTCGCCGGTGGGAACATCCAGATCCGAGGTGGTGCCGGGGTGCGGTGCGAAGACGGGAACACCGGCGCGTTCACCGACAATCTGGAGCTGCGTCACGGCGTTGGGACGCTGGAGGTCGGCGGCAACCAGCACGGGGCTGTGGCCTTGTGCCTTGAGCCACTTGGCAAGCTTGCCCGCGAGGGTAGTCTTACCCGCACCCTGCAAGCCGGCGAGCATGATGATGGTGGGGCCGGTCTTCGCCAAGCGGATACGACGGGTCTCTCCGCCGAGGATCTCCTGGAGTTCCTCGTTGACGATCTTGACGATCTGCTGGCTCGGGTTCAGTGCCGCGGAAACCTCGGCGCCCAGGGCACGTTCACGGATGCGGCCGGTGAACTCGCGGACCACGGGAACGGCAACGTCGGCGTCCAGAAGGGCGCGCCGGATCTCCCGGACGGTGGCGTCGACGTCGGCCTCGGTGAGGCGGCCCTTGCCACGGAGATTCTTGAAGGTTGCTGTCAACCGGTCAGAGAGTGAATTGAACACGCGCCGTGCACTTCTTTCAATGGTCTACGAATGGCGGCCGTTCCGACGCACCAATATCTTGACGATTCCTGCCCCAAACAAATCTGACTCAACTGAGGGACTCGACTATCTAGGGTACCAAGACGCGACTGCAAGATGGCATGCTGGCACAGTGACCAGCAAAACAACAGTAAATACGTTGCTCATCCTAGGCGCCTCCGGAGATCTGACGGGCCGATTGCTGTTGCCGGGCCTTGCGAGGCTCGTGGCCAACGGCCTCGCAGACGGCCTGAAGCTTGTCGGAGCCGGCTCCGACCCGTGGACGCCCCAGCAGTGGACCAAACGCGTGGGCGGCGCGTTCGAGGAGGCCGCCAAGGGCGCAGGTGCCGCGGGCAAGAAAGCAATCGCGGCCCTGGAGAAAAGTACCGAATACCATCAATTGGATGTCACCGCGGATGGCCAGCTCGCGACGCTCCTGGCCGGGCTCGAAGCACCAATCGCCGTCTATTTCGCTTTGCCCCCGCACATCAGCCAGAAGGCCTGCGAGGTCCTCACCGCCGGGCAACTTCCTCCCGGAACAAGCCTCGTGATGGAGAAACCTTTCGGATCCGGTTCCGAATCCGCCCGGGAACTCAACAAGACCCTCGCCGCGTTGGTCCCGGAAGACCACATCCACCGCGTGGACCACTTCCTTGGCAAGGCCACCGTTTTCAACATCCTGGGCCTGCGCTTCGCCAACAGCTTCCTGGAGCCGGTGTGGAACCGGGACCACATCGAGAAGGTGGAGATCATCTTCGACGAAGACCTCGCACTCGAGGGGCGTGCGCGCTACTACGATGGCGCCGGCGCCCTCAAGGACATGATCCAGAGCCATTTGCTCCACATCATGGCGCTGCTGGCCATCGATGCCCCCTCCAGCATCGGCGAGCGCGATCTCCGCGACGCGATTTCAACGGTGCTGCGTGCGAGCAGCATCACCGCACCCTACAAGAAGTCCACGCGACGGGCACGGTACACGGCCGGCCGGATCGGCGACCGGGACGTGCCGGACTATGTCGCGGAAGCGGGCGTGGACCCTGCCCGGGAAACGGAGACACTCGCGGAAGTCGAAGTGGGAATCGACACTTGGCGCTGGAAAGGCGTCCCCTTCATCCTGCGTTCGGGAAAGGCGTTGGGTGCCGCGCGGAAAGAGGCCATTGTCACCTTCCGGCCCGTTCCGCACCTGCCGTCCGGATTCGAGGGCGTGGACTCCCCCAACCGGCTGCGCATCGGGTTCGGTCCTGACACCCTGCAGCTCGACGTCGACGTCAACGGTCCCGGGAACATCTTCACGCTCAATCGCGTGACACTCAACGCAGAATTGAATGCTTCCGATCTGCTGCCCTACGGAGAAGTGCTGGAGGGCGTCATTACCGGCGATCCCCTGCTCTCAGTCCGCGGCGACACCGCCGTCGACTGCTGGCGGATCATCGAGCCCGTGATCAAGGCCTGGGCCAAGGATTCCGTGCCGCTCGAAGAGTACGACGCCGGCGGGCCCGGTCCCGCGGACTGGCCCACCGCCGTCGGGGGCTAGCCAGCCGGCCGCACTCCTTCGGAAACGCACACGCAAGAGGGGCCGGGTACCTTTGCAGGTACCCGGCCCCTCCTTTGCGTTGGTGCCTTAGATGGCTGCTGCGCCTCGCTCGCCCGTGCGCACACGGACGGCTTCGTAGACGTCTACGGTCCAGACTTTGCCGTCGCCGGCACGGCCGGTGTTGGAGGAAGCAATCAGGACATCGAGGATGTCGTCTGCCTGCTCATCCGTGGCCAGGACTTCCACGCGGATCTTCGGAAGAAGGTCCACGTTGTACTCGGCCCCGCGGTACACCTCGGTGTAACCGCGCTGCCGCCCGTAGCCGCTGGCCGCGCTGACCGTCAGTCCCTGTACCCCGTATGCTTCGAGCCCCTCGCGGATGGCGTCGAGCTTCTCCGGGCGGACGATCGCCGTGATGAGTTTCATGCCTGGACACTCTCCTTGCCTGATACGGATACTTCGTCAGCTGCCTCGGACGATGCCTTGCCGGTGATGAGGTCGTGCAGGGGCTGGAAGCTTCCTCCGTGGCCGCCGACGCCGAACTCGTATGCCGTCTCGGCGTGCAGGCTGAGGTCTGCGCCGGCGATTTCCTGGCGTTCGGAGATGCGGAAGCCCATGAGCTTGTGGATCGGGTAGGCGATGATGAAGGTCATGACGCCGGTGAAGACGATCGAGCAAAGCGCTGCGAGGGACTGTGCAACCAGCTGGGTAGTACCGCCGCCGTAGAACAGGCCGGCTGCACCCTGGGTCGGAGTGGCGAGGAAGCCGATGGCCACCGTGCCGATGATGCCGGACACGAGGTGGACGCCGACGACATCCAGGGAGTCGTCGTAGCCGAGCTTGAACTTCAGGCCGACGGCGAGGGCCGAGGCAACGCCGGCTGCAACACCGAGGGCGATGGCGCCGAGCGGGGAAACGTTGGCACAAGCGGGGGTGATGGCGACCAGGCCGGCGACGACACCCGAAGCAGCTCCGAGCGACGTTGGGTGGCCGTCACGGATGCGCTCCACGATAAGCCAGCCGAGCATGGCCGCTGCCGGAGCGGTCAGGGTGTTGATCCAGATGAGGCCCGCCTGCTCGACAGTTGCTGCTGCACCGGCGTTGAAGCCGAACCAGCCGAACCAGAGGATGGCCGCACCGAGCATGACCAGGGGCACATTGTGCGGGCGGTGGTTCGGGTCCTTGCCGAAGCCCTTGCGGTTGCCGATGATCAGGACGAGGATCAGGCCGGCCACACCGGCGTTGATGTGCACCACGGTGCCACCGGCAAAGTCGATGACCGGGGCGAAAGTCTGGCCGAACCAGCCGTCCTTGGAGAAGAGCCCGCCGCCCCACACCATGTAAGCCATGGGTGCGTAGACCAGGGTGGCCCAGATCGGGGTGAAGAGCGTCCAGGCCGAGAACTTGGCACGGTCCGCGATGGCACCGGAGATCAGGGCCACGGTGATGATCGCGAAGGTGGCCGCATAGCCTACCTTGAGGAGGTCAGCGGGATCCGTGAAGTTGTGCAGACCGAAGTGGCTGAACGGGTTCGCGAAGAGCTGGAAGAAGTTGTCCGTGTTGCTCGTGGACATCGATGCGCCCCACAAGACCCAGACGATGGTCACTGTGCCGATGGCGATGAAACTCATCATCATCATGTTCAGGGCGGCCTTGGCACGGGTCATGCCGCCATAGAAGAATGCCAGGCCCGGGGTCATGAACAGCACGAAGGCTGACGCGACCAGGAGCCAAACGAGACCGGCGCTGAATTCCATGGTCTACGTCCTCTCTGCTCTTTGTTGCGGACTTTGCCGCCTGTCCCAACGCATTTGCGTTCTACATAAGAGTTTTGCGGGGCAGTGTTTCACCTGCGAAGGTTTTAGATTGCGGGGCTGTTACAAGAACTTCTCGAACGTAAATGGTGCATATCAGCCTTGTTACGGATATGTTTCGTCAGTTCCACTTTCCCCTTCGTTCGTACTACCCAGAGGACCCCGACACCATGACCGCAAGCCCCGAATCCCCCGCCAATCAAGGAGCGAGGGCCGCGAAGGCTGCAATGCCACGGGACATCAAGGTGATGTTGGCGGCAGCGTTCCTGATTGCACTGGGTTTTGGCCTCGTCGCGCCCGTGCTCCCCCAGTTCGCCACGACTTTCGACGTCGGCGCAACGGCAGCCGCGGTGATCGTGAGTATTTTCGCCTTCATGCGCTTGGTGTTCGCTCCGGCCGGGGGTGCCCTGATGGGCCGCTTCGGCGAGCGTCCCATATACATTGCAGGGTTGCTGATTGTGGCGGCGTCGACGGCGGCCTGCGCCTTCGCCCAGAACTATTGGCAGCTGCTGGTCTTCCGGGGCCTTGGCGGAGCCGGTTCCGTGATGTTCACCGTTGCAGCGATGGGCCTGTTGATCAGGCTCGCCCCTCCGGAAAGCCGTGGACGGGTCTCCGGCGCGTACGCCTCCGCCTTCCTGATCGGCAGCGTCCTGGGGCCCGTGGTTGGCGGGCTGCTGGCCGGTTTCGGCCTGCGCGTCCCGTTCCTCGCCTACGCGGCAGCCCTGGTGCTGGCGGCCTTGGTGGTACGCACGCAGCTCACGGGCAGTTCAAACGTAGCGAAGCACGGTGGCGCGGCGGGGCCGGCAATGCGCATGAGGGAGGCCCTGGGCGATTCTGCCTACCGGGCCGCCCTGTTCTCCAGTTTCAGCAACGGCTGGGCGACCTTCGGCGTGCGCATGGCTACCGTGCCACTGTTCGCGGTGGTTGTGCTGGCCGGAGGATCGGCCTCGGCGGGTTGGGCGCTGGCCGTGTTTGCAGGAGGAAACGCGCTGGCGCTGACCTTTTCCGGCCGGATGGCTGACAGTTTCGGCCGCAAACCCATGATGCTGTTGGGACTGGTCGTCACCGGCCTGGCTACCGCCACCATCGGCTTGACGGGCAATCTTCCCGCGTTTTTCGCGGCGTCTGCTGCGGCCGGCTTCGGCTCCGGCTTGCTGAACCCTGCCCAGCAGGCCGCCGTCGGGGACATCATCGGTCGTGCCCGCTCCGGCGGCAAGGTGCTGGCGGTTTTCCAGATGGCCTCCGACGCCGGAGCCATCGTGGGCCCCGTCCTGGTCGGCCTCCTGGCCGATGGACTTGGCTATGGCTGGGCATTCGGCGCAACCGGCGGCATCCTCGTGCTCGCCGCCGTCGGCTGGTCCACGGCGCGCGAGCCGATGCAGCGTGGCCCGGAAAGCATCGACTCCCCCAACTGACTAGCAGTTAATGTCGTTAAGAGCCTTCAAAACGACAACAACTGCGAGTGAGTTGGGCAGGACGCACCTAGTTGAGCAGGGCGTCGACGAAGGCTTCGGCTTCGAACGGCGCGAGGTCGTCCGGGCCTTCGCCGAGGCCAACGAGCTTGACCGGCACGCCGAGAGCCTTTTGGATCGCGACGACGATCCCGCCCTTCGCGGTGCCGTCGAGCTTCGTGAGGACGATTCCCGTGATGTTGACTACTTCGGAGAAGACCTTTGCCTGGTTCAGTCCGTTCTGGCCGGTGGTCGCGTCCAGTACCAGCAGGACTTCGTCCACCTCGGCCAGTTTCTCGATGACGCGCTTGACCTTGCTCAGCTCGTCCATGAGGCCGACCTTGTTTTGCAGGCGGCCGGCGGTGTCGATCATGACGACATCCACTTCCTGCTCAATGCCGGCCTTGACGGCTTCATAGGCGACAGAAGCCGGGTCCGCGCCGACGACGTGCGACCTGACGGTTGCGACGCCGACACGCTGGCCCCAGGTGGCAAGCTGCTCCGCAGCGGCTGCACGGAAGGTGTCGGCTGCGCCCAACAGGACGTCCTTGTCTTCGGCGACGAGAACGCGCGCCAGTTTGCCGACGGTGGTGGTCTTGCCGACCCCGTTGACGCCGACGACGATCATGATGGCCGGGTGGGCTCCCTTGCGTTCCATGTTGAGGCTGCGGTCCATCGTGGGGTCCACGAGCTTGATGAGTTCCTCGCGCAGGAGTGCCTTGACGTCCTCCGGGCTGCGGGTGCCTTGGACCTTTACGCGTGCGCGCAAAGCATCGACCAACTGCATGGTTGGCTCGGTGCCGAGGTCGGCAAGGAGGAGTGTTTCTTCGACTTCGTCCCAGACGTTTTCGTCGATCTTGTCGCTCGAAAGCAGGGCCAGGAGCCCCTTGCCGAGAATGCTGTTGGACTTGACCAACCGCGCCCGAAGCCGGTTGAGGCGGCCCTCGACAGGCGCGGGGGTCTCCACCTGGATAAGTTCCAGTCCCGCGGCGTCGTCCGGAACGTCCGTCTCGGGTACGGCAAGGTCGGAGGGTTCGACGACGGGTCCGGGCGCCGTGCGGTCCGGTGCGGTCCCGGGGGCGTCGTCGACGATCGTTCCGCCGCCTGCCGGCGCCTTGGCGGCGGGATCGTTGGCGTCGCGCGTTCCAGCGTAAGTCGAGGAGGACTTCCGCGCCTTGAGCAGGACAGGAATCAGCCCTCCGACCACCACGATGGCAGCGACAATGGACAAAATAATGGGGAGGAGATCGTTCACTCCCCTAGCTTCTCACAAAGCTAGACCTCGGCACCGAGCCTCTGGCTGATGACAGTTGACACGCCGTCGCCCCGCATGGTCACTCCGTAGAGGGCGTCCGCAACTTCCATGGTCCGCTTCTGGTGTGTAATGACAATCAGCTGACTGGACTCGCGCAGCTCTTCGAAAATCGTGATGAGCCTGCCCAGGTTCGTATCGTCCAGCGCGGCTTCCACTTCATCCATGACGTAGAACGGCGAAGGCCGCGCCTTGAAAATCGCCACGAGCAACGCGACAGCCGTCAGCGACCGTTCGCCACCGGAGAGCAAGGACAACCGCTTGATCTTCTTGCCGGCAGGTCTTGCCTCCACTTCGATGCCGGTGGTCAGCATGTCATCGGGGTCTGTCAGCACCAATTTGCCCTCCCCGCCGGGGAAGAGCCGCGCAAAGACGTGGTCGAACTGCTTGGAGGTATCCGCGAAGGCCTCGGCAAAGACCTGCTGGACGCGGTTGTCAACTTCCTTGATGATGTCCAAAAGGTCTTTGCGACTGGATTTGAGGTCTTCCAGCTGCGTGCTCAGGAATTGGTGGCGTTCCTCAAGTGCGGCAAATTCCTCAAGGGCCAAGGGGTTCACTTTGCCAAGGGCGGCGAGGTCCCGTTCGGCTTTGCGGAGCCGTTTCTCCTGCTCGGCGCGGACAAAGGGAACACCCTCGACAATGGCGTTACCGTCTTCGTCCACCGGCGCGCGGAGTTCTGCCCACTTGTCGACAGTAGCGGCGGGGACGGGAACCGGCTGCTCCGGACCGAAGTCGGCCACGAGTTGTTCCGCCGACAGGCCCAGCTCCTCGATGGCGCGGGTTTCCAACGCTTCGATCCTGAGCCTTTGCTGGGCTCGGGCGAGTTCGTCGCGGTGGACAGAGTCCGTCAGTCCCGCCAGCTCCTGGGCCAATGTCCCGTTACTGCTCCGGACATCGCCGAGTTCCTTTTCGCGCTGCTCCCGCACGGCCTCGGCGAGGTCGCGGGCGCGGGCGGCCAGGTCCACTGACGCGTCAACGAAACGCACAGCCTGTTCGACGGCGGAAGCGACGGCGGCGGCCCGCTCGGCTTGGGCTTTGCGGCGCATGGCCCGGCGCGCGGCTTCCTCGCGTGCCCGCCGTTCGCTCGCGGCGGCCCGTTCGAGGGATGCGGCCCGGTTGCTGGTTGCGGCGAGCTGTTCTTCGGCACTCCGCAACCCCAGCCTGACCTCCATCTCACGGGACCGGGCTTCGCTGGCAGCCTTGGCCAAGGCATCGCGGCGCTCCGTGGAAGGCTCTTCTTCCTGTGGGGCTTCTTCTGCCGCGGCCAGCCGTTCCGCCGCAAGCTCAAGGGATTCCTCTGCCACGGCGATGTTCAGTTCGGCCTTGGCCAGGGACTCCGCCATTCGATCGCGTTCCGCGACGGCGCTGCGCAACTGCGAATTCAGGTGGCCAAGCCGTTCCGCGACGGCGGCCAGGCGGGCATCCGAGTCGTGGAGTTTGTCCAGCGCCGCGTTCGCCCGTTCCTGGGCATCGGCCCGGCGTGCTTCGGCTCCAGCGAGCGCGAACTTTCCCCGCTCGAGACGGGTGGTGAGCTCCAGGAGCCTGGTGTCGGCGTCGTCCACTGCCGCTTGGACCTCGAGGAGCGACGGTGCCGTGGCCGATCCACCGTCCACCGTCAGGGCCCTGAAGACGTCGCCTTCGCGGGTCACCGCAGTGAGCGTCGGGTTGCCGGCAATGAAGCTCGCCGCCGCGTGCAAGTCGTCGACGACGGCGGTGGACGCCAGGATTGTCCTTGCGCCGCTCGCTTCGGGGGCGTCAGTCGCCACCAGCTCGGCGGCCCAGCGCGCTCCGTCAGGCAACGTCGGCAATTCCTGCAGGCCAAGCTCCGGACCCGCCGAGGATACCGCGCCTGCCACCAAAAGCGAGGCGCGTCCGGCGTCGGCGTCCTTCAACAGCTGCATCGCGGCGACGGCCCCGGCGCTGTCCGCCACCACGACGGCGTCGGAGGCACTGCCAAGTGCTGCGGCCACGGCGGTCTCATACCCGGGCTCCACCGTCAGGAGGGAGGCCAGCGAACCGAGGACTCCCGGGTGGTCCGAGGACAGAAGGCGCGACGAGCCATCCTTGCGATTGAGTCCAAGCTGCAAAGCATCGCGGCGGGCCGTAAGCGCATCGCGTTCGCGGACTTCATCGCGTTCGGCGGCTTTCAGCGCTTCGATCTCGGCGTTGATCTCGTCAAGAAGGGCGCTGGCGTCCTCGTATTCGGCGTCGAGGCTTTCTTCGCCGTCTTCGACGCCGGCCACTTGCGACTCGAGGGCCGTAAACTCACTTTGTGCGTGCCGACGGCGTTCCTCGCCAGCCGTCAGCGAGTCCCTGAGCCTGCCCCGCTCAGCCTCGGCTGCCTCGGCCCGGGACCGTGCGGCAGCCAATTGACCGACGAGTTTCGCGAGGCCCTCACGGCGATCGGCTGCTGCCCGCAACACGGCCGTCAGGCGTTTGTCCTCGGCCGCGGCCAGGTTCTCGGCTTCCTGTTTGGCCGCCGTGGACTCGAGTAGCGCGGCTTGCTTCGCCAGGATGTCGTGCTCGAGCTCCGACTGTTCCTGCCGGACCCTGGCGGCCTGCCGGTCCAGATGGTCCGGGTCCCGGCCTGAATCCGGGGCAGCATCGGAGGCACCAAGGAGACGGCGGCGCTCGGTCGCGAGCGATCCCAAGGCGCGAAGCCGGTCCCTGGTTGCCGACAGCTGGTACCAGTTGTCCCTGGCGGCATTGAGCCTGGGTGTGGCCTCAGCTGCGAGTTGCTCAAGTCGGATCTGGCGTTGGCGGCCCGCGCCGAGCTCCGCTTCGACTACCTCGCGGCGCGCTTTCAACGCGGCTTCGTCGGCGACGTCCTTCTGCAACGCCCGGGTGAGCTGGAAGATATCGTCCGCCAGCAGCCTGGACTTGGCGTCACGGACGTCGAACTGCACCGTCTGGGCGCGGCGGGCGACTTCGGCCTGTTTGCCCAGAGGAGTGAGTTGACGGCGGATTTCCGCCGTGAGGTCGCCAAGGCGTTGCAGGTTCGCCTGCATGGCTTCCAGCTTGCGGACGGTCTTTTCCTTGCGACGCCGGTGCTTGAGGATGCCTGCGGCTTCTTCAATGAATCCCCTGCGGTCTTCGGGGGTGGCGTGCAGGACACGGTCCAACTGCCCCTGCCCCACGATCACATGCATCTCCCGGCCAAGGCCTGAATCCGAGAGCAGTTCCTGGATGTCGAGGAGGCGGCATGGCGAGCCGTTGATGGCATACTCGGACCCGCCGGTCCGGAACAGCGTGCGGGAAATGGTGACTTCGCTGTATTCGATCGGCAGGGCGCCGTCGGCGTTGTCGATTGTCAGGGCAACGTGCGCGCGGCCCAGAGGGGGCCGGCCCGATGTGCCGGCGAAGATGACGTCTTCCATTTTGCCGCCGCGCAGGGTCTTGGCACCTTGTTCGCCCATGACCCAGGCCAGCGCGTCAACCACATTGGATTTGCCCGAACCGTTGGGGCCGACAACGGCGGTGACGCCCGGCTCGAAGTCGAACGTCGTGGCCGACGCGAACGACTTGAATCCCCGGACAGTCAAACTTTTCAGATGCAAGGTGTTTCGGTTCTCTTTCAATGGCGGCAGCGGCTGCTTTACGGCCTAAATCTACCGCTCTCCCGCCGAATGGCCCGGATTGGCTGCGGCTGGGCGTACTACCGGACAACTGACGGAGACCATGCATGCTCAATGAAGAGGGCAGGCGGCGCGGACGGGTCGGTCCTGATCGACCAGATGTCGCTGTCAGCTTCGGAGCCGTTACGCGGCAGGCCGTACAGCAGGGTGGAGTTATCCAGCCACTCAATCTGGTCGTCGATGCTCTGCTGCTCGGACAGCACGGTCTCCTTGCCGCTGGCGAGGTCCAGGACGGCGATACGGCGGTGGCCGGTCAGGGAGCCGGTGTCACTCTTCTTGTAGGCGATGCGGTTGCCGTCCGGGGATACGGAGGGGCATTCAATCCCCGAGCGGACCACAGTGAGCGTCCGCCCGGCGATGCTCCCCTTTACCAGCCAGATTTTGCCCTGGGAGGAGGCCGTTGCATAGAAGACATCCGGCTGCCCTGGGACGAAGGTGACGCCCCAGATGTTCCTGTCGGTGGCCTTGATCCTGTTTCCGTCCAAGATCAGGGCGAAGCTTTCGAGGTTTCCGCTGACCGGCCCGGACTGGTCCCGGATGACGGTTTCCGTTGAGAATCCGGCTGCGGAGTATGAGTGGCCGGACACGAAAACGGTGGAGGCCATCAGCGAACCGTTGGAATTGGTCCGTGCCCTGCTCGGGATGCCTGGAAGAGGCCAGCTCGCCGTCTGCTTCCAATGGCTGTCGTACACCGAGGCCTGGAAGTTTGTAGCGAGCTCGTGTTTGGTCTGCAGGCAGAACGCCATCTCGACCGTGCCGTAGACCCGGTCACAGGCTATTCCGCTCAATGCCCTCGGGCCTTCCGGATCCGTCAACGGTACTGTCGCAGCATCGCCGAAGCCTTGGCCCGGGGCGGTGTTGCGGAACAGAACAAAAGGTGCCATCGGCAAGGTCTCGGACGTGGTGACTTCAACAGGGGGCGGCGCGGCTTGGCTCGCTTTGGCACCCTGGAATTCCAGCGCCGCATAGATTCCAGCCGCCGCGATGGCCGTCACCGTGATAACCAGCAGCGCTATGACGCGCTGCCTGCTGATCATCAACCGTTGCCCGGTTGTTTCGCCGGTCCGTCCCTGGGTGGTGGGCCGGATTGCAGCCCCCCTTTCCGCGGCCGGCTTCCGGCTGCGCGGCGTCATGCGTCGGCCGCCTGTTTCCGGGACGTGCCCATGAGCACTGCCGTGGCCGCCAGCACGGCAGCCAACACGACGGCGGCTGTCAGCATGGCGGCTGACGCTCCGATGGCGAACCAGAGGATCCCGAAACCCGCTGACGCCGCCATCCGACATAGAGCGACGACGGTCTGGGCGGCGCCGATGCTGGTGGCCACCTTCTCCGGCCTGACCAAGCGGCCGGCAAGCGCTGCCAGCACGCCATCGGTGGCAGCGGCGAACAGCCCCAACAGCATCAGGCAAGCCGCCGTGACACCGATCCCTCCAAAGGGGGCCGCAGCCAGCACATAGCAGGCCAGCAGGGCAAGGTGGCCGCCGAGGAACACCCGGACCCGGCCCCAGCGATCTGCAAGCCGCCCCATCGGAACCGCCAGGACGAGGTAGAAGATATTCGTTCCCACATAGAGCAGCGGGAACCATTGCACGGCGAACGAGTCCCGGGCCTGCAGGACCAGGTAGATAAAGCCGTCCCCAACAGTCAGCAGGGCCAACAGCCCGGCCGTCACAAGCAGCCTCGTGAGTCCGGGTTCCCTCAACCGGCTCCATCTGAAGGCAGGACGTGCGCTTGTCCGCGCCTCTGCGGCGCGCGGCGTCCTCCGGTCCGGCACCACCAAGACCAACACCGCTACGCCGATCACGGCGAACGCCACCGAGACTACAAAAACCGTGCCGTACCCGTTCGGGATCAGCAGGAGGACCAGGAACGCCAGCAACGGCCCTGCTGCGGCGCCGATATTGTCCAGCATCCGGTGCACGCCGAAAGATCTGGCCAGATGTTCCGGCTGGGCTTCCGCCAGGATCAGGGCATCTCGCGGCGCTGTCCGGATGCCCTTGCCGATGCGGTCACCGGCGACGATCCCGATGAGCGACCAGAATCCGCCAAGGAACAGGAGCCCGATCCGTGCCAGCATGGACAGCCCATAGCCGGCCATGGCCACCCGCTTCGGGTGCCCGGTGCGGTCGGATGCCCAGCCCGCAGCAATTCGCACAAGGGCGCTGGCGCCCTGGTTGAGCCCGTCAATGAACCCGTAAGCGATGGTGGAGAGGCCTAGGAAACCCGTGACATACAGGGGCAAGATGGCCGAGACTGACTCGGAGGAAATATCGGTGGCCATACTGACGATTCCGAGCCAGAGGATGACAGGCGACAACCGGAAGGCGACCCTCGGACCGGCCGGCAGTTCCGTGCCTGCTGTGGCGGGGTCGGTCTTGCCGCCGGTGCGGTCAGCCATCGAGATGTACACAGGCGGCCCGTTCTCTCGTCTCCTAACCCGTGGCGTCCGGCGATCCTGACAGCCCAGGCTTCCATGGCGGCAGTCTGTCACCGGGAGGGAGGAATTGAGTAGCGTAGTACTACCTGTTTTACGTGCCCGTCCAGGATTTCCGGTCTGCTACCAGCGGCCGTTGCGCGGCTTCGGCTGGCAGATCGGGCAACTGTACGAGGAGCGGTTCATGAATTGCTCGCGTTTGATCACACCCGGAAGTCCAACAGCGGAACAACGCCTGCACGGCTCGCCCGCCCGGCCATAGGCATCCAGGGACCGGGCAAAGTATCCCGAAGCTCCGTTGACATTGACGTAAAGCGAATCAAAGCTCGTCCCGCCGGCCGCGAGGGCATCGCTCATGACCTCCTTCGCGGCATCGACGACCCTCAGGGCATCAGCCCGCTTAAGGGTGTCTGTCGGCTTGGCATAGTGGAGTCTGGCCCGCCAGAGGGCTTCATCGGCGTAGATGTTGCCTATCCCGGAGATAACGCCCTGATCCAACAGGGCGCGCTTGAGCCCTGTTTTCCGGGCTTTGACCTTGCGGTAGAACTCGTCAAAGGAAAAGTGCGGATCCAGCGGATCGCGGGCGATGTGCGAGGCTTCTTCGGCAATTTCCGGAAGGGGCGTCTCGCCCTGGCCGCCGGGACCGCCGTCGGGCGTCGGTACAAGGGACGTGACAAACAGTCCGCCGAAGATCCGTTGGTCCACAAACCGCAACTCCTCGGGCATGCCGTCGGAACTGCTGAGGCGGAGACGGACTTTGAGGTGCTTCTCATCGGGAACCCAGGGGGCCTGCATGAGGAGCTGCCCGCTCATGCCGAGGTGCGCCATCAGCGCGACGCCGGGCATCGCTTCGACGGGGATCGCTTCGCCGGTGCCGCCCGCGGCGCGGGTTTCCTCGGTCCGTAGGGGCATCCACAGGAACTTACCCCGGCGGACGACATCCAAAACCGTCGAGTTCTCAAGGTTGCCGATAAAGTCTTCCGTGCCCAACGAGTGGCGGCGGATGGAACGGGGGTCAAGGACGTCCACGGACGTAATGGTCCGGCCGCGCACCCAACGTGCCAGGCCGCGGCGGACCACTTCGACTTCGGGCAGTTCCGGCATGTGGAATCAGGCGCTGTGCGCAGGATCAGCCGGAGAGTCGGCTTTGCCGTTCAGCGTAACTTTGCTGTTCAGTGTGACTTTGCTGTTGAGGGTGCGCCACGCATCTGCGGCGGCTTCCTGCTCGGCTTCCTTTTTGGAGTGGCCCGTGCCTTTGCCATAGGCGGTGCCGCCGATCTGGAGCACTGCCTCAAAGCTGCGCGCGTGGTCCGGCCCGGAGCCTTCGACGGCATAGTAGATGGACCCGAGCTGCCGGCTCGCGGCAAGCTCCTGCATGCTGGTCTTCCAGTCGGTGCCGGCCCCGAGGGCTGCGGCATCCTTGAGCAAGGGACCAACGAGCCGCATGACGAGCTGCCGGGCGGTCTCAATGTCGTTGGAAAGATAAGTGGCACCAATGAGGGCTTCCATGGTGTCCGCAAGGATTGAAGACTTGTTCTTACCGTCGGTGAGCCTTTCGCCCTGCCCGAGGTAGATGAATTCGCCGATGCCGAGGTCCCTGCCAATACCCGCCAAGGCGCGGGTGCTGACGACGGCGGAGCGTCGCTTCGCGAGTTCGCCTTCCGGCAGTGCCGGATTGTCGCGGTAGAGCGAATCGGTCACGGAGAAGCCCAGGATGGAGTCGCCCAGGAATTCGAGGCGCTCGTTGGTGGGAATCCCGCCATTTTCATACGCGTATGAACGATGTGTCAGAGCAAGACGAAGCGTCTCGGCGTCAATGGAGACACCGAGACGCTTCAGAAGCTCTTCAGTTGAAGACATCCTTGTCAGCCTTGTGGCGGATTTAGACGTCTGCGACCTTGCGGCCCTTGTATTCAAGGAACAGCGCAGTCCCGGCAGAGTCGGTTACGACCTTTGCCTGGTGCGGCAGGCTGTAAACAACCTGTCCGTTTTCGATGGTCTTGACCAAGTTGGGGGCAGTTGCCTTCCACTGGGCACGGCGGGCGCGTGTATTTGCGCGAGACATTTTCCGCTTGGGAACAGCCACGGCTATCTCATTTCTCTTTTAGTCAACACTTACTAATCAGTTTGCCGGTCGGTCTTAGCCAGTTCAGCTAGGGCAGCCCAGCGAGGATCCAGGTCCTCGTGGTGGTGCCCCGGCTCGTCTTCCAGACGCACTCCGCATATTGAGCAAAGGCCCTGGCAGTCTTCCCGGCACACCGGCTGGAACGGCAGCATGGTTACAACCGCGTCCCGCAACACCGGTTCAAGATCGATTAGATCGTGCTCGACTCGACGTTGCTCTTCATCGTCTTCTTCGTCCGAAAGCTCGACGCCCTCATAGAAGAAAAGTTCTTGCACATTGACCTCAAGGTCATACGCAAGGGGATCCAGGCATCGTCCGCATTCGCCCTTGACTTCAGCGAACACGGTTCCAGATACCAAAATTCCTTCGTGTACGGCCTCAAGCCTCAGGTCGAGCTCGATATCCGAGCCTTCCTGAACGCCAATGAGTGCCACGCCAAGGTCACTTGGCGCGGGTACATGTTCCGTGAGCGTCCGCATGCTGCCTGGACTACGTCCGAGGTCCTTGACGTCCAGCGTCAAAGGCGAACTTGCATCTCGCTTAATGAGAACTCCTGTAGAACATATGACCGACGTACCATCTTAGCCTGAACGCGCGAGCGGACTCAAACCGGGTCAATTACAACGCGTTCTGCCCGAGGTACCGATCCAGCTTACCCGCTGCGGGACTACTCCGCTGCCGACCCGCCAGCGAGGAGCCTCTTGAGCACCGATTTAGGCACGAAATCAGAGACATCACCGCCCAGGAGGGAGATTTCCTTGATGAGCGTGGAGGACAAATGCAGGTAATGCGCCTCCGCCGGAAGAAAGACAGTCTCGACGCCGGACAATTGGCGGTTCATGGTGGCCATGGGAAGTTCGTAGTCAAAATCCGAGGACGAGCGCAGGCCCTTGACGATCGCCGAAATTCCCCGGTGCCTGCAGTATTCGGCCAGCAGTCCCTCGCCCATGGGCTCCACGATGATGCCCCGCAAGGAAGCAAGGGTCTGCCGAGCCATGTCCATGCGTTCTTCCAGGCTGAAGCGGTATTTCTTGGCGTAGTTGGTGGACACCGCGACGACGACTTCATCGAACAAGCCGGCGGCCCTGGCGATGACTTCCAGATGTCCGTTGTGGATAGGGTCGAAGGAGCCAGGGCACACTGCGCGTCTCATGGTTCGAACCTACCGCATCCGGGGCGGCAGGCACTATGGCGATACCATGGCTGAAACGGCGGGCCGGACGAGCCGGAAGCCAGCACCCAGGAAGGCAGCCCCACAGTGACGAGCCCGGCCTCTCCCAGCGAGAATACGTCCGTCGCCCCTTGGCAACGAGCCGCAAGCGGAGCCAACCTGCTTTCGGCCAACGGCAGCCTCGGAGTGACCATCTTCGAAGAGATGACCACCTTGGCAATATCCACCGGCGCCATCAATCTGGGCCAAGGATTCCCGGACGAGGACGGTCCGGCGGAAATCAAGGCAGCGGCGCAGGCAGCCATTACGGCGGGAGCCAACCAGTACGCACCAGGCAAAGGCATCCCTGAACTTCGCGAGGCGATCGCCGAACACCAGGAACGATTCTACGGACTGACCCCGGACCCGCAGACCGAGGTCATTGTGACCACCGGGGCGACTGAAGCCATCGCCGCCTCATTGCTCGCATTCATCGAACCCGGCGACGAGGTGCTGACCTTCGAGCCCTTCTATGACTCTTATGGCGCCATCATCGGACTCGCCGGGGCCAAGCATGTGACCGCCCCCCTGCTGGCGCCGGACTTCCTTCCGGACGTGGATGCCATGGAATCGGCATTCAGTGAGCGCACCAAGGTTGTGCTCCTCAACAACCCGCACAATCCCACTGGCGCGGTCTTCCCGCGCGAGGTGCTGGAACGCGTCGTCGAGCTCGCCCGGAAATACGATGCCGTGATCCTCAGCGATGAAGTCTACGAGCACCTCACCTTCGGTGTGCAGCACCTTCCGGTCGCCAGCATCCCCGGAGCGGCCGAACGAAGTGTCACGATTTCCTCGGCCGGCAAGACGTTCTCGTTCACCGGCTGGAAGATCGGCTGGCTCAGTGGACCGGCCCACCTTGTGGCGGCGATCCGCACCGTCAAACAATTCCTCAGCTACAGTTCCGGCACCCCTTTCCAAAGTGCGATCGCCGTAGGCCTTGCCCTACCTGATGAGTTCTACACCGGCATTGCGTCCACTCTCCAGCACAAGCGGGACATCCTGGCCGAGGGACTGCGGGCCGCCGGCTTCGGCGTCTACACGCCGAAGGGCACATACTTCATCAACGTCGACACGGCGCCCCTCGGCATCAGCGACTCCGTGGACTTGGCACGAAGGCTGCCGGGGCTCGTAGGGGTGGCAGCGATCCCCATTCCCGTGTTTTGCCACCCGGAAGGCGCGGAGAGGACGCGAAGCCTTCTCCGATTCGCGTTCTGCAAGAAGACCGAAGTATTGGAAGAAGCGGCCGCCAGGCTGGCCACCCTGCGGGACAAGCTCTGACTGTGTCAAGGGGGCAAAATCACGAGGGACAGCGTTTCCTGCGGACCACCGGCCAACACGCCGCGATCGAAGCCGACACGCTGATTGACGGCGCCTACATCCTGCGCATCGGCGACGCCGAGCAATCCCACGTCAATCTCGCGGAACCCGCGGAAATCTTCTACGAGTACCTGCGCAGGATCGGCCATGTGGTGGATCTGCTCGCGCCAGGCGGGCAAGCCATCACTGCCCTTCATCTCGGCGCGGGGGCGTTGACCCTGGCCCGCTACATCGAGGCGACGAGGCCCGGTTCGGAACAGCACGCCGTCGAACTCGAACGTGAATTGCTCGACTTCGTGCTGCAGAAGTTGCCCATGCCGGACGGCACCCGCTTGGAGACGCATATCGGCGACGCACGCGAAACCCTCGCCGAGCTGCCCGCGGAACTCGGGTTCGACGTCGTGATCCTGGACATCTTCTCCGGTCCCGAGGCTCCGGCACATATTGCCTGCCAGGAATTCTATGAAGAGGCCGAGGCGCGGCTCCGGCCCGATGGGGTGCTCATCGTCAATGTCGGCGACGAGGCAGCCCTGACCCTGGTGCGCAGCCAAGTCGCCGCGATGCGTCGGGCGATGCCCGACGTTGCGGCCTTCGCCGAGGCCGGCATGTTCGCCGGCCGGTACCCGGGCAACATCATCCTGGTGGGGACGCGCCGGCCGTGGCCGGCCGATTGGACGGCGGAACTCCTCGCCCGGGGGCCGCACCCCGCGGCGGTGCTGAGCGGGGTGGAGTTGGACCGACTATCGGGCTAGCGCCGCCTATGGGGCTAGCGCCGCCTTTCGGGTTAGCGCCGGTTCCCCGGCCAGGGACCCGCTAGACGGGTTCGGCGAACCAGAGCTTGGTTTCGCCGTACTTCTTGTCGGCAAACCGTTCGAGGGTGTCCGGCCAGTCCGGTTCCGGGGACCGTGAGGAACGCTCGACGACGACCACCGCGCCTTCATCCAGGTGGAAGGCGAGCTTGGCGAGGACAGCCTTGAGGGAAGGCTCATCCAAAGGATAGGGCGGATCCAGGAACACCAGGTCCCAGAGGACGTCATCCGCCGCGCGTTCCAGGAAGGACTCCACTTTGGAACGATGGACGGAAACAATCCTGCGTCCCAGCACCTGGTTGGCCATGTCTGCGTTTCGCTGGCAGACCTCGGAGGCGCGCGCGTCGGATTCCACGAGTTCGGCCGAGCGCGCGCTCCGGCTGGCACTTTCGATGCCGAGCGACCCCGAACCCGCATAAAGATCCAGGACCCGGGCATCGTCGATGGCGTCGAGGGCCTCGAGCCGCGAGAACAAGGCCTCCTTGACGCGGTCCGTCGTGGGCCTGGTGGCGTTTCCGGGAACGCTGACCAGCGGATTGCCGCCGACCACGCCGGCAATGATCCGGCTCACCGGCCAACTCCGGGGGCGGCGCACACGGGCGTGCCAACAGGTGTGGATTCCTCAGCCGCGTTCAAGGAACGCCTCCTTTTCGGGGTTCAGATATTCGTCAATCGCGGCGGCCAGGGCCTGTTGGCCCTCCAGCCCGGGATCGTCCGCGACAAGCCGCTGGGCATCGGTGCGGGCGCGGGCGATCACGTCCTCATGTTCCAGCACCCGCAACAGCTTAAGGGTGGAACGCCCACCGGATTGCGAGGCGCCCAGGATATCGCCTTCGCGGCGCAGCTTGAGGTCTTCCTGGGAAAGTTCGAAGCCGTTGGTAGTGGACGCAACGGCATCGAGGCGCCTGCGGCTCGGATGGCCGGGCTCGAGCGTCGTGACCAGCAGGCACGTGCCTGGAAGACCGCCGCGGCCCACCCTCCCGCGCAACTGGTGGAGTTGCGAAATACCGAAGCGGTCAGCATCAAGGATCACCATCAGCGTGGCATTATGGACATCCACCCCCACCTCGATGACCGTGGTGGAGACCAGCAGCTGGGTCTGGTTGGCGGTGAATGAGGCCATGGTTTCGGACTTGAGGGCCGGATCCTGCCGTCCGTGGAGGGGCTCCACCCGCACGCCGCGGAGGGCCGGCTCCTGGCTGAGCGTTTCGACGACGGCGGTCACCGAAGCAAGCTCCCTCGCGGGGCCCTCCTCCGAAAGTTCGGCGTCGCTTGGTTCCGCTTCGCCCGGGCTGAAGTCGCCGTCGTCGTCGTCTCCGATCTTGGGACACACGACGTACACCTGGTGGCCGGCGTCGATCTCTTCCCGCGAGCGTTTCCAGATCCGGCCCGCCCAGCCCGGGTTTTCCGCGAGCCCGACGACGTGGGTGGAGATGGGTGCCCGGCCTGCCGGGAGTTCGTCCAGCACCGACGTTTCGAGGTCGCCGAAGACCGTCATGGCCACAGTGCGCGGAATCGGGGTGGCGGTCATCACGAGAAGGTGGGGCGGCCGGTTGGCTTTGGCACGCAGGGCGTCGCGCTGCTCCACCCCGAAGCGATGCTGCTCGTCCACCACGATCAGGCCGAGGTCCTGGAACGAGGTTTTGTCACTCAGCAGCGCGTGGGTGCCGATCACAATGCCGGCGTTGCCCGAGGCCGCGTCCAGCATCGCTTGCTTGCGGGCAGCCGTCGGCATGGACCCTGTCAGCAAGGTGACGTGGACCGACCCCGGGCCACTCCCGGGGTCGCTGTCCGACAATCCGGCCCCGCCTAGCATCCCGGCACCTCCGAACAAACCGTCGCGGGCCAACGGGCCCAGGGTCCTCCGGATGGAATCGAAATGCTGTGCCGCGAGGACCTCCGTGGGGGCAAGCAGAGCCGCCTGCCCGCCGGCATCCACCACTTGCAGCATGGCCCGCAAGGCCACGATCGTTTTTCCGGAACCAACTTCGCCCTGCAGCAGGCGGTTCATCGGCGAGTCCTGTGCCAGCTCGTGGGAAAGCGTCTTGCCGACCGCGGCCTGGCCGGCAGTCAGTGTGAACGGCAGCTGCCGGTCGAAGGCAGCAAGGAGGCCTCCGGGCACGGGCCGGCGAGCGGTGGCCTCTTCGGCAGCCAGCTGGGCCCGGCGCCGCGCCAGCGCAGTCTGCAGAACCAGTGCTTCCTGGTAGCGGAACCGGTCACGGGCACTCTGCCAGTCTGCCGCCGTTTCCGGCGAATGGATCAGCCGGTACGCTTCCCCCACCCCAAGGAATTTCTCCCGGGACGCGATTTCAGCAGGGAGCGGATCCTCGATGCCGTCCACATCGATGGTGTCCAGGAGCGTGGTGATGACCTTGTGGATGGACCAACTGGTGAGCTTAGCGGTGGCCGGGTACACGGGAATGGGCATAGCCGCCAGCTTTTCCGGATCGACGGAACCGGCCAATTCCGGGTCCTCGTCAAGCAGCATGAAGTCCGGATTGGTCATTCCCAAGGATCCACCGTAGCGGCTGACCTTGCCGGAAAACATCACACGGCGCCCCGGCTGAAGCTCGGCGCGGGCACGGAAGCCGTTGAAGAAACTGATTTTCAGGGTTCCGGGAATCTGCTCACCGCTGGCCTCGTCCGTGACCACGACGTCCGTCAACGATCCCCGCCTTGCACGCATTTGCCGGGTTGAATTGGACAGGACCCTGGCGATGAGGGTGGCCTCTTCATCCAATGGCAGGTTGCTGATGGGCGTCAGCTCCCCGCGGCTCAGGTAACGGCGGGGAAAGTAGTTCAGCAACTCCCCGACAGTGTCCAGGCCAAGGTGCTTCCCGATGACCGACGCGGAGCGTTTGCCGATCCTCCGCTCGAGGGAAAGGTGAAGCTCAGTATTCATGCCCGTGCTGGCCTGCCGGAAGGCCTGGGTCGCGCGGCATCGAGAGCTGGCTGACGGAGATGTCGGTGGGGTCGCCGAGTGAGCGGATGACGGCCACGGCAGGTTCGGCTTCCGGAACGTGGACATGCACGCGCCACCGGTAGCTGGCTTCCGCGGCGTCCTCGTCGTCATCGTCGTCCACGGCGTCATTCGGTCCAGACGGGCTGCCCGCCGGGCTCGCGCTGCCCACCTGGCTCATGATGACGGAGTCGCCGAGTTCGTCCAAGCGCTGACGGAGCGTGGCAGCGGCCAGCGGTGAAAGGTTGATGGTGCACATGACCTCGACGCCGTCGTCGTCAGGCATTCCCGCATGGATGTGCGGATCCTGCAGGTCGTAGCCGTGCAGCCCGTCCAGGAGCTCATCCTGGAGTTCCTCCCCGAGCACGGCCGAACGAAGGCAGTCCAGGATCAACAACATGCCCACCCCGCCCGCGTCCACCACATGGGCGGCGTGTAGCGGAGCAAGTTGGTCCTCGGTTCGCACTACTGCATCCAGCGCGGCATTGACGGCAGCATCAAGGGCCAGTCCCAGCGCCTGGTTGCTGTCATCGCCGTTGTGCGCGGTATCGCAATCTCCCGCTGCCCTGGCTGCGGCTTCGAGAACGGAAAGCATGGTGCCCGGTACCGGCTCGCTCAAGGCCGACCAAGCCCGGATCTGGGCCCGGTTGAGGGCGGCTGCCAGCAGGGGCGCACTGAGGCGCGCGTGCCCGGCCAGCGGCTCAGCCAATGCGCACAAGAAGACAGCGAAGAGTGTTCCGGAGTTACCCCGGGCCTGCTCCATGGCCGCCCGTCCTGCCGCGGCCAGAACGGAGCCGACGTCGTTTACCGGCTCGTCCGCGGCCGAACGATCGCCGGATGCTGCCGCGGCGGCGCGGACAGTGAGGTAGAGGTTGGTGCCGGTGTCGCCATCTGCCACCGGGAAGATGTTGATGGCGTTGAGACGGTCGCTGTGGTTCCCGAGCGTCGTCTCCGCTTTGCCCAGCCACCGCTTCATGGCGTGCGTATTGGCGGCAATCTTAGTCTGCAAAGTGATCCCATCCCACGGTGTCAGCGGGCATTCCCGCTATCCGGACGCCGCTGTGCTGTCCTTCGGCAACGGCCTGGATCGAGCCTATCGCAGTGAAGCCGGAAGGTATCTGAACATTTGCTGGAAATGTCGCCAGCAGGCCATGGTCTTCTCCGCCCGCCAGGATCCAGTCCATGGGATCAAGGCCAAGAATCGCCGAGGCAGCTTCCAAGGGAGCGGCGAGGGACTTGAGCGCGACGGGGTCGAGGTCGAGTGCGACGCTACTGGCTTCGGCGAGGCGGGCGCCGTCGCGCAAGAGACCGTCTGAGACGTCCATCATGGCCGTTGCTCCTGCCTTGGCACCCTGAGGTCCTGCGGCAAGAGGCGGCTGCGGACGGCACTGGCTGTCCATGAGTCCGCGCTGGGCAGCGCTCAGCTTGCCAACGGGTATGGTGCTTTCGAGCAGGGCCAGGCCGGCTGCGGCGCGTCCAACAGTTCCGGCAAGGGCCAGGATGTCTCCCGGACGGGCCCCGGAGCGCAAGACAGCTGGGAGCCCGTGCATTGTCCCGACGACGGCGACGGTCACCGCGATTTCGCGGCCACGGCCCAGGTCTCCCCCGGCAACTGAACAATCGGCAGCCCCCAAGCCGACGATGCCGGCCGTCAGGCCATCCGCGAAGTCCTCAACCCAATGCACCGGAGTGCCGGGCGGCATGGTCAAGCTGACGACAAGGGACACTGCGGTACCACCCATCGCGTTGATGTCGCTGAGATTCTGCGCGGCCGATTTCCAGCCGACGTCATACCCTGTGGTCCGGTATCCGTTGTTCCATTCCAGGCGGAAGTCCTGGTCCTGGGTCTGGGTGTCGATGGAAATAAGGGTCCGGCCATCCGGGGCGGCGACGACGGCGGCGTCGTCCCCCGGCCCGAGAAGCACGCTGCTGCTGTGGTTCAGGCGCGGAAAGATGCGCGCGAGGAGCTCTCCTTCGGAGAGCTCGCCGACAGTCTGTTGTTCTATGGACACAGCTCTACGCTATCGCGAACCGCCGACAACAAAGGGCTGTCCCTTGGCGCCGGGGGCTTGACGCAGCCGCGATAGGCTTGACCAATGCAACAAACGAAAGCCGCTGTGTTCGTCCGCGCCCTCTGTTCCTTGACAGCCGCGGCGGTTTCGGTCCTTGCCCTTGCAGCCTGCTCTCCCGTCGTCGACGTCAAGCCCGCGGCTGATGCCGCGAATGCTGCCTGTGCACCCATGATGGTGTCGCTCCCGGATACCATCGGAGACGCCGCCCTGCGGAAGACCAACAGCCAGGCCACGGCGGCATGGGGCGATCCGTCTGTGTTGATCCTGCGTTGCGGCGTCAACATACCCGGCCCCACCACGGACCGTTGCGTCACCGTCAACGACGTCGACTGGGTCATCAAGGAAGGCGACCCGGTGTGGACCCTGACCACGTACGGGCGCGAGCCCGCCACTGAAATCCTCATGGACCCGAACAAGATCAGCTCCGCCACGGTCCTTGCCGATCTGGCTCCCGCGGCGGCGAAAATCAAGGCCGTTCGCAAGTGCATCGGCCAGCCGGAGCTGCTGCAGAACCTGCCCACGAGCACCCCTGGCAAGTAGCAGGGCGGTTTATCAGCGCAGGCCGGTTATCAGCGCAGGCCGGTTTTCCGGTTGAGCGCCAGGTAGATGAGTTCGTCGATCAACTCGGCATAACCCAGCCCGGAAGCCGCCCACATTTGCGGATACATGCTCTTCGGGGTGAATCCGGGCATCGTGTTGATCTCGTTGATGATGAGTTCGCCGTCCGGAGTGTAGAAAAAGTCCACCCGGCTGAGACCTTCGGCACCCACAGCATCGAACGCAGCCGCAGCAAGCTCACGGACGCGGGCAATCGCCTCATCCGGAATATCGGCCGGGCAGCTAAGGGCTGCCGCGCCGTCCTCCACATATTTGGCGTTGAAGTCATAGAAATCGTGTTCGCCTGGAGCGACGGCGATTTCCCCCGGCATGGAGGTTCGCGGGGCCGCAGTACCACGTCCTTCGAGGACGGCGCACTCGATTTCGCGGCCAATAATTCCGGCCTCGATCACCAGCTTGAGGTCGTGGCGGCGCGCTTCTTCGATAGCGGCGTCCAAATCATCCATCGAATCCACTTTGGAGATTCCCATCGAGGAACCGGCGCGGGCGGGCTTCACGAAGACCGGAAAGCCGAGGCGGTCCACGCGTTTGCGCACGGCTTCGGCGTCGTTGATCCATTCACGGTCAGTGACGGCGACATACGGTCCCACAGTAAGTCCGGCGGCCTCGAAAACGACCTTCATGTAATGCTTGTCCATGCCGACGGCGGATGCGAGGACTCCGGCTCCCACGTAGCGGGTGTCGGACAGCTCCAAGAGACCCTGGATGGTGCCGTCTTCGCCCCAAGGGCCGTGCAGGAGCGGAAACACGACGTCCACGGAGCCCAGTTCCTCCGGCACCGCATTCGGGGCCGTGACGATCAATTGGTGGGCTCCGCCCACTTCAGCGAGGGTTACGGTCTTTCCCGAAGGCAAGACCTCGGGCAAGGCCGAGGCGCTCAGCGACCACTGGCTGATGTCAGCGGAGGGGATCACCCACTGCCCCGACTTGGCTATCCCGATGGGGACGACGTCGTACTTGCTCTTGTCGATAGCGCCCATGACGCCGGCCGCCGTCACACAGCTGACGGCGTGCTCGCTGGATCGGCCGCCAAAGAGTACGGCGACGCGAGGCCGCCGATTTTCGGCCGGCTTCGCGGACTCGGCAGTTCCGGCAGACTCAGCAGTTCCGGCAGACAGGGATTCTTCGGTCACAGTCAGTAATCGCCTTCGGACTTCAGGGAGCGGGCCAGGAGTCTGGGCCCAAGTTCATCAACGGATAGTTTGCCTTCGAGGACGGCAACCACGGCCGCGGTGATCGGCATGTCGACACCGAGTTTTCCGGCTAGTTCGTAGACAGCGTACCCGGATTTGATGCCTTCCGCCGTCTGCGTCATACGCTCGGTGACCTGATCCAGGGTCAAACCTTCGCCGAGCAACCGTCCCGCCGTGTGGTTCCGGGACAAGGGCGAAGAGCAGGTAGCCACGAGGTCCCCCAGCCCGGCAAGGCCTGCCATCGTGCGTGCCTCGCCACCCAGGGCAAGGGCCAGCCGGGACGTCTCTGCGAGCCCGCGCGTGATCACCGAGGCCTTGGTATTGTCGCCCATTTGCTTGCCTTCGCAGATACCGACGGCAAGGGCGATCACGTTTTTCACGATACCCCCGATTTCGACGCCGACCACGTCGTTGCTCGTGTAGGGGCGGAAGTACGGTGCGGTGCAGTAGAGCGCGAACGATGCAGCCGTAGCTTCGTCGCTGCAGGCCACCACGGAAGCCGTCGGTTCCTGGCGCGCGATCTCCATTGCCAGGTTGGGGCCCGAAACAACGGCGACCCGTTCCTGCGGAATGTCGAGTTCCTCGGAAATGACCTGGCTCATGCGGGAATCCGTACCGAGTTCAAGGCCCTTCATGAGGGAAACGACCACGGCGCCAGGGGCCACCAGTGGTCTCCATTTGCGCAGTTGAAGCCGAAGCGACTGCGCCGGCACGGCCAGAATGACGATTCCGGCGCCCGAAAGGACTTCGGCCACATCCGTTGAGGCGGTGATGGAATCGGGCAGCGCAATGTCCTTCAAGTACTGGGCATTACGGTGCTCCGCATTGATCTGGGCAACCACTTCGTCCCGCCGGCCCCAAATGCGGATAGTGCGCTCCGCACCGCTGGCAATTGCAGCATCCGCCAGGACCTTTGCGAACGTCGTACCCCAGGATCCCGCGCCAAGCACGGCGACAACACCCGTGTCGGCTATGAGTTCTTCCCCGGAGGTCACTTCTGTCCGTCCGTGCCATCGGTGCCCGGCGTTCCTTCAGTCGCTTGGAAGCGACCGTGCTTCGACTGGTTGTGGGCGGCAGGGTCCCAGCGTTCCTTGGGCGGTTCTTCCCCGCGCAAGGTAGCAAGAAGCTCCGTGATGGCACCCATGATGATGTCCGTAGCCTCAACCAGGGTTGCCCGGTCCAGTGGCCGGCCTTGGAAAGCGCTGAGATCCACGGGATCGCCTACCAGGATGCGGGAGGTCCTCCGCGGGAAGACGTGCAGGCGTTTGGCGTAGCGGGGGAACACCTCCTGGGCACCCCAATGGGCAATGGGAACCACGGGGGCGCCGGTCTGGATTGCCAGGCGCGCGGCCCCCGTGTGGCCCTTCATCGGCCACAAATCCGGATCGCGCGTCAAGGTGCCCTCCGGATAGATGATGATTGCACCGCCGGCATCCACCACTTCCTGGGCGGCTTGCAACGAGCGGTTCGCCCCCGTCGTCGAGCGCTCCACGGGAATCTGGTTCGTGGCCCGCAACAGGCTTCCCAGCACGGGGGCCTTGAAGAGGCCCGCTTTCGCGAGGAAATGCGGTGGACGTTTCATGTTGTAGAGCATGTGCCCCACCACAATGGGGTCGATCTCGGTGCAATGGTTCGGAGCGGCGATGAAGCCACCCGCGGGGAGCTTTTCGGTCCCCTCCCACTTCTTTGCCATGAGGATGTTCATGAGCGGACGAGCAATTCCCGCGAGAACAGCGAACATGGCCCGGCTCTTGGCCGATTCCTTCAAGGTGTCCCCCGTTACTTGGAGTCGGTGAGGTCGAAGTCGGCGCCCAGCCCGGCGAGCTTTTCGGTAAAGCGCTCGTAGCCACGGTTGATGATGTCGATCCCGGTCACCCTGGAGGTGCCGGTCGCGGCGAGCGCCGCAATAAGGTGGCTGAATCCGCCACGGAGGTCCGGAATGTCGATGTCGGTGCCCCTGAGCGGGGTGGGGCCTGAGACGACGGCGGAATGCAGGAAATTGCGCTGGCCGAAGCGGCACGGCACACTGCCGAGGCATTCGCGGTGGACCTGGATGGTTGCGCCCATGCGGGTCAGGGCGTCGGTGAAGCCGAAACGGTTTTCGTACACGGTTTCGTGCACAATCGATACGCCTTCAGCCTGGGTCAAGGCGACCACAAGCGGCTGTTGCCAATCGGTCATGAAGCCTGGGTGCACATCCGTTTCAAGGACGAGCGGGCTCAGCTTTCCGCCGGGGTGGTAGAAACGGATGCCGTTTTCGCGGATATCCATGCCGCCGCCCACCTTGCGGTAGGTGTTGAGGAAAGTCATCATGTCCCGCTGGGAAGCACCCTCCACGAAGATGTCTCCGCGGGTCACCAGCGCAGCGGAAGCCCACGACGCCGACTCATTGCGGTCTGCCAGTGCGCGGTGGTCGTAGCCACCCAAGTCACGAACACCTTCAATCCGGATGGTGCGATCGGTCTGGACGCTGATGATGGCACCCATCTTCTGCAGCACGGCGATGAGGTCGATGATTTCCGGTTCAGTGGCGGCACCGCTGAGTTCGGTGATGCCCTCGGCGCGCGTGGCACTCAGCAGGACTTGTTCCGTTGCTCCCACCGACGGGTACGGGAGTGAGATCTTGGCGCCGTGGAGTCCCTTGGGAGCGGAAATGTGGATGCCGCCCGGGCGCTTTTCGACGACGGCTCCAAACTGGCGGAGCACGTTCAAGTGGTAATCGATCGGCCGGTCGCCGATCTTGCAGCCGCCGAGATCGGGGATGAATGCTTCGCCGATGGCATGGATCAACGGACCGCACAGCAGGATCGGGATGCGGGAGTCCCCGGCATGGGCGTCGATCGCCGTACTGGAAGCCGTCTTCGCGTTCTTGGGATCCAGGGTGAGATCACCGGTGACGGGATCCTTCTGAACAGTCACGCCATGGAGCTGCAACAGGCTGGTGACTACTTCGACGTCCTTGATTTCCGGGACGTTCCGCAGCACCGAGGGTTCGTTGCCGAGGAGCGAAGCCACCATGGCCTTGGGAACAAGGTTCTTGGCACCTCTGACGGTGACGCGGCCGGTCAAAGGGACGCCGCCGCGGATTGTCAGAACACTACTCATCTATACCGGTTTCCTCACGAGTTGATGCCCCCACACTTACGAAGGCTCCAGCTAAGCATAAAAGCTGACGTTACCGATTCGAAATGGAGGGGCGTGGCGAAGTCGGGTTTGCTGGAGCCGGTGGTGACGCGAGCGCGCATCCCGCCAAACGCACCACGCACACGAAAAGGACCGGCGCACCCGTTCCTTCGGGTCCACCGGTCCTTTCAAGGTGCAGAAGCCAGGTTTCCGGCTACTGGATCCGCGCCGGCAGGGTTTTCGGCTTGAAGGAAGGCCTTGTGGCCTCGTAGGCCGTGATGTCTTCCTCGTGCTGGAGCGTCAGCCCGATGTCGTCCAGGCCCTCCAGCAGGCGCCAACGGGTGTAGTCATCGATCTCGAAGGGTGCCACGACGTTTCCGCACTCGACGGTCTTGGACACGAGGTCCACCTTGACTTCGGTGCCGGGCGCGTTTTCGAGCACTTTCCAGATGAGCTCGATGTCGTCCTGGGCAAGCTCGGCCGCCAGGAGCCCTTGCTTTCCCGAGTTGCCGCGGAAAATATCCGCGAACCGGGAGGAGAGTACGGCTTTGAACCCGTAGTCCTTCAGTGCCCAGACTGCGTGCTCGCGGGATGAACCGGTGCCGAAATCGGGTCCCGCCACAAGCACGGAGCCGGCGTTGAAGGGTTCCTGGTTCAGGATGAAGGACGGGTCCTTGCGCCATGCGGCGAACAGGGCGTCTTCGAAACCGGTACGGGTGATCCGCTTCAAGTAGACCGCTGGAATGATCTGGTCTGTGTCCACATTGCTCTGGCGCAGCGGGACACCGATGCCGGTGTGGGTGGTGAACTTTTCCATGGGGATCCTCCTAGGCGGCGTCGGTGGTGGTGGATACGGAAACCGAGGCGGGCTCCAGGTCCGAAGGCGAGCTCAGCGTCCCGCGTACTGCCGTGGCTGCAGCTACCACCGGCGAAACCAAGTGCGTGCGGCCGCCCTTGCCCTGGCGCCCCTCGAAGTTGCGGTTCGAGGTGGATGCGCAGCGCTCCCCCGGTTCCAGCTGGTCCGGATTCATGCCCAGGCACATGGAGCAGCCGGCAAAGCGCCATTCAGCGCCGAATTCCTTGAACACCTTGTCCAGGCCCTCTGCTTCGGCCTCAAGGCGGACGCGTGCCGAACCGGGGACCACGAGCATCCGGACCTTGGGGTCCTTTTCCCGCCCACGGATGACATCGGCGGCGGCGCGGAGGTCCTCGATGCGGGAGTTGGTGCAGGATCCGAGGAAGACCGTGTCCACCCGGATGTTCTTCATGGGCGTTCCGGCTTCGAGGCCCATGTACTGCAGCGCGCGCTCGGCCGCCAGCTTGGCGTTCTCGTCACCGAAGTCGCCGGGGAACGGCACGGCCTCGTTGAGCGAAATGCCCTGTCCCGGGTTGGTCCCCCAGGTCACGAACGGCTCCAAGGTATCGGCGTCGAGGTCCACCTCGACATCGAAAGTGGCGTCGTGGTCGGTGTGCAGCGTGTTCCAGTATTCGACGGCGGCATCCCACTCCTCGCCCTGCGGGGCGTGCGGGCGGCCGTACATGTAGTCGTAGGTCGTCTGGTCCGGAGCCACCAAACCGGCGCGGGCACCGGCTTCGATGGACATGTTGCAGATGGTCATGCGGGCATCCATGGAGAGCGCCCGGATGGCGGAGCCACGGTACTCCAGCACGTAGCCCTGGCCGCCGCCTGTGCCGATCTTGGCGATGACCGCCAGAATGATGTCCTTTGCCGAAACGCCCGGGCGCAGGGTGCCTTCAACGTTGATGGCCATGGTCTTGAATGGCTTGAGGGACAGCGTCTGGGTGGCCATGACATGTTCCACCTCGGAGGTGCCGATGCCCATGGCGAGCGCCCCAAAGGCGCCGTGGGTCGAGGTGTGGGAGTCGCCGCATACCACCGTCATCCCGGGCTGGGTGAGGCCCAGTTGCGGGCCGACAACGTGCACAATGCCTTGTTCGGCGTCGCCGAGCGAGTGCAGGCGGACTCCGAACTCCTTGCAGTTGTTGCGCAGGGTCTGGATCTGCGTGCGGCTGGTCAGATCGGCGATGGGCTTGTCGATGTCCAGCGTTGGCGTGTTGTGGTCTTCCGTCGCGATGGTGAGGTCGGGGCGGCGCAAGGGGCGTCCGGCCAGGCGCAAGCCCTCGAAGGCCTGCGGGGAGGTCACCTCATGCACGAGGTGCAGGTCGATGAACAGAAGATCGGGCTGGGCGTTGGCTCCTTCGCCTTCGCCCTTGCGCACCACGTGCGCATCCCAAACTTTCTCGGCCAGTGTTTTTCCCACGGCCTGCTCCCTTCACTGCGGTTGGCTTGACTACTTCCACTGAACATCAGCGATCCGAACTTCGCCAGCGAAACAACTTGCATCTCAGATATTGAGACGGCAATATCATTACATGGACAATTCTAGTGGAGTCGGCGTCATCGATAAAGCGGCCCAGGTGCTCGACGCGCTTGAGGCGGGGCCAACCACCTTGGCTCAACTTGTGGCAGCAACAGGCCTGGCCCGCCCCACCGTGCACCGGCTGGCGCTGGCGCTCGTCCACCACCGCCTAGTGAGCCGTGACATCCAAGGCCGCTTTGTCCTCGGCAGCCGCCTTGTCGAGCTTGCTTCGGCGGCCGGCGAAGACCGGCTCATCGCTTCTGCGGGCCCGGTCTTGATCCAGTTGCGCGACGCCACCGGAGAGAGCGCTCAAATCTTCCGGCGCCAGGGCGACTGGCGTGTCTGCGTTGCCTCGGCCGAGCGCCCCATCGGCCTGCGCGACACCATTCCCGTGGGCACGCAGCTTTCCATGAAGGCCGGCTCCGCCGCCCAGATCCTGCTGGCGTGGGAAGACCACGACCGCCTTCTGGACGGACTCCAGAACGCCCGGTTCACGCCGACCGTCCTGGCAGGAGTACGACGCCGGGGCTGGGCCCAGAGCCTCGGCGAACGTGAGCCTGGGGTCGCCTCAGTTTCCGCACCCGTGCGCGGTCCTTCCGGGCGGGTCATTGCTGCGGTGTCCATCTCGGGCCCTATCGAGCGCCTGACCCGCCAGCCCGGACGCCTCCACGCCGAAGTCGTCAGCAACGCCGCCCGGGTACTCACGGAAGCGCTGCGCAAAAACAACGACTAGGCGCTTCTCGTCTGTGCCCATCGGCGGCACTCCGGTTGTGGGCGCAGGTAGGGTAGGCGCATGAACAGCTTTGCCGTGTTCCTGCGCGGGATCAACGTTGGCGGGATCAACATCAAGATGGCCGACCTCAAAGCAGCCCTCAAGGCGTACCCTTTCACTGACGTCAGGACCCTGCTGGCCAGTGGCAACGTAGTGCTCCAGAGCGAGCTCGACGCGGCGGGGGTCAAGGAGCAGTGTGAAAAGTGCTTGAGGGAAGCATTCGGCTATGACGCCTGGGTGGTGGTCCTGACCGCGGAGCGGGTTGCGCAATTGGTGGAAGCCTGCCCTTATCCCGCCGACGACAAAACCACGCACAGCTACATCACCCTCGCCTCGGACGCGGCCATGTTGGACGAACTATTCGACGCCGGCACAGCCCTCGGCGCCCCGGTGCAGGGCGGTGTCGAGCAAGTCCGGCTCGGCCCCGAGGCCTCGGCTTGGCTCGCCCCGGCGGGAGGCACCTTGGACAGCCCCTTCAGCAAGCTCTCCGCAAAGGCCCGCTACAAGGCGAGCACGACTACCCGGAACCTGCGCACGCTCATCAAGGTCAGGGACGCCGCAGGGGCCCTTCAGAAAGAAGAATGATCGGGCGCCCGTATTCGAGGCAAAGAAAAGTCCCCCGGAACCTGTCGGTTCCGGGGGACTCATTTTGTGACCCCAGCGGGATTCGAACCCGCGTTACCGCCGTGAGAGGGCAGCGTACTAGGCCGCTATACGATGGGGCCTTGCACATTACAACTACAGCACTTTTCAACTACACACTTTGAATTACTGCACTTTTGAATACCGCTTCTTGCATTCAAGCTGAATGAGTATTTCATACATTCAACAGTGTTTCAAATCGACGAACCGCTTTGAAACTCCGAATTCCCGCACAACCATGCGAATTATTCAGAGCTGGGATACCAGGACTCGAACCTAGAATGACGGTACCAGAAACCGTAGTGTTGCCAATTACACCATATCCCATTGGCACTTTTAGGCCGGATTCGATGGCGTAAACCTTCGCTCCGTGCCCCTCAGCACGAGTAATTACTTTACCCGAGACTTTCGATGCGCACAAATCGAGCACGCAGGCCCCACCGGACCCGGCGTGGACCCTCGACGATCCGCCGATGTCGATACCGGCATGAAAAAACCCTTGCAATCGACAGGATCTTAGGTTTACTCTCGGTAAGTTACCAATCGGTAACCAATGCCACGCACTTGTTTCGTGGCGCAGCTGCAGGTCGAATCGCTTGTTAGCTGCGTCACATGGGGGGATCCCTGACAGCAGCGCCGCTGTCGGGAAGTCATCGAGAGGAATTGCCCATGACACCGAACCCTGCAATTGCCACCAGAACACGAAGCCGTGCCCAGATAATCGCCATTGCCGTACTCGCACTCCTGCTCATCGCGTTCCTCGGCTTCTACACCTTGGTCATCGGGAAGATCGCGGCAGGGTCGGCGCAGCTCAATGACGGCGCAGGTCAGGCTTCGGCCGGCGCCGGCCAGCTCAAGGACGGCGCGGCACGGCTCGCGGGCGGAGCCGCGGAAGCCGGGACAGGTGCGGCCAAGCTCGCGGACGGCGCATCAAAAGTCCAAAACGGAATCCAAGGCAAGCTGGCTCCGGGAGCCCAGCAGTTGAAGGATGGAGCCGACAAACTCGCTACAGGGGCCGTGAAAATCCAAAATGACGTCGACGCCAAGCTTGCGCCGGGAGTCTACAAGGTGGACGACGGCGCACAGAAGCTCGCGGCCGGTGCCGTGCAGCTTTCCGCGGCGCTGACCCCGACGCCGGGCGGCAACGCTGAAAACAATCTCGGCGACGGCGCGACTCAACTAAACAACGGCGCGAACCAGCTCAACAACGGAGCCGCCCAGCTCGACGCCGGCGCGGCCCAACTGGACGCGGGCGCTGCCCGGCTCGCGGCGGGCACGGATCAGCTCAAAGGTTTCCCCGGCGCCGGAGACGATCCCACCAAGGGGACAGGCTCCGCCGCATTGGCCCAAGGCCTCCAGCAACTCGCCGACGCCGCCAACGGCATCCAGGGCGTGGTGCCCCTGGCGACTCTGAGAGCGCAGATCAATGCGCTCAACGATGGCGCGCATCGCCTTGACGCCGGAGCCTCGCAATTGCGGGCCGGGGCGGGCCAGCTTTCGGCCGGAGCAGCGCAACTGCACGACGGCACCGGACGGCTCGCCGACGGCACCGGGAAGCTCGCGGCGGGGACCGGCAAGATGACGGCCGGTTTCGCCACTCTCGCCCAGAAGCTCAACAGCCAGGATCCAGCGTCCCCGGGCGTGGTTCTTGGAACCCAAATGCTCGCCGATGGAACCGCAAAGATCCGCGTGGGCATGGACGGCGTACCCGGCGACCCTGAGCATCCGGGTCTCCTCAAGGCGACGGCCAGCATGACGGACGGCACATCCCGCTTGGCTGCGGGCACGGACTCGTTGATGACGGGAATCAAGGGCAGCCCTGCTGATCCCGCCTCCCCCGGTCTCCTGGACGGTTCCACTGCGTTGGCGGCGGGCGCCTCCAAGTTGTCCGATGGAAATGCCAAGCTGGCCGCGGGCTCGGCCCAGTTGTCCACCGGCGCCGACAAACTCGCGGACGGAAATGCGCGAATCGCGGCGGGCACAGCGGAACTGCATCAAGGAGCTGCGGCGGTATCGCCGTCGAGCATGGCCGAAAAGTCGGACACCGGCACGGCGCTCGGACTGGTGGGCGTCCTGGGAGCGGGTTCGGTCGGAACGTTCGTCTTCCTGCGGAAGTTCCGGCTGGGCGCGTAGCCGCGGAAGCCTCAGGCGAGCAGTCGCGTCAAGGAGTCTATTTCCCGGCCGGAAAAGTCGGAGGCGAGCTCGCCGGTGCGGTTCAGCCAGATGCCCAGCAATCCGGCGGCCGTGGCGCCGTCGGCGTCGAGAAGGCGGTTGTCGCCCACAAAAAGGGTCTCGGCCGGGGTGGTGCCCAAGCGACGGACCCCTTCCAGGTAAATGGCGGGGTCCGGCTTGGGCACGCCTACGGTGTCCGTTCCAACAAGGACCGAGACCCGGGCGAGTCCCGCACTGTCGAGCTTGACGCGCTGGTAGTCATGGACGTTGTTGCTCACGGCACCATAGGGGATGCCCGCGGCATCCAGTGCATCGAGGACGGGCAGGACATCGCTGAAGGCCCTGACATAACTGGGCTGCAGGCGCGAGTAGTCATTGAGCCACGTGTGGGAGTCCTCTCCCCCGAGTTCCACGCCGAAATGCCCGAGGGCTGCGCGGCCGCGCAGGAGGCGCTGCTCGTTGAACGTCAATTCACCGGCGAGGTACCGGTCATAGAAATGCGTGGTTTCGTGGGTGAAGATCCGTCCGAACTTCTCCCACCCGGCCTGGTCCAGGCCGGGCAGGAGGTGTTCGCTCACGTCACGAAGGGCCGTGGTCATGGCGTACTCAAGGTCCACCAGGGTGTCGTCGATGTCGAACAGGACACCCCGGACCGTGCCGAATGACTCATGAAGTGCGTTGATCACGGAGTGCCTGACTAGCCGCGAAATGCGCGCAAGCGGGTGAGCGAGGAATCCTTGCCCAGGATGACCATAGATTCGAACAGCGGCGGCGAGATCCGGCGGCCGGAGATTGCCGTGCGCACTGGGCCGAACGCGAGGCGCGGCTTGATGCCGAGATCCTCCACCAGGGCCTGCTTGAGCGCTGTCTGGATGCCTTCAGCTGTCCAGTCCGCGAGGGGCTCCAAGGCCGCCAACGCAGCGTCCAGCACCTCGCTCAGGTTCTCCGGCAGACCCTTGCGGGCGTCGTCGGCGACGTCGATTGCTTCGTCGTTCTTGAACAGGAAGGCGAGCATCTCGGGAGCCTCGCCCAGCAGGGTGATCCGTTCCTGGACCAGCGGTGCGGCCTCGGCAAGGATCTCTTCCTGGCGCGAAGTCAGGATCTCCCCCACGAAGCCTGCGGCACGCAGGTACGGCACGAGCCGCTGACGGAAATCTTCCGGAGTGAGCATCCGCACGTGCGTTCCGTTGATGGCTTCGGCCTTCTTGATATCGAAGCGTGCGGGGTTGCCCAGGACGTGGTGGATGTCGAAGTTGGCCACGAGCTGCTCTACCGTGAAGATGTCCTCGTCGGCGCTCAGGGACCAGCCCAGGAGGGACAGGTAGTTGAGCAATCCTTCGCGAATGAAGCCGCGTTCACGGTGCAGGAACAGGCTGGATTCCGGATCGCGCTTGGAGAGCTTCTTGTTGCCCTGGCCCATGACGTAGGGAAGGTGGCCGAACTCGGGCATGTACTCAGCCACGCCGATGGCGTAGAGGGCACGGTACAGGGCGATCTGCCGCGGAGTCGAGCTGAGCAGGTCTTCGCCGCGGAGGACGTGCGTGATGCCCATGAGTGCGTCATCAACCGGGTTCACCAGCGTGTACAGCGGGGCTCCGTTGGCACGAACCACGGCGAAGTCGGGCACGGAGCCCGCCTTGAACGTGATCTCCCCGCGCACAAGGTCGTTGAAGGTCAGGTCTTCGTCCGGCATGCGCAGGCGCAACACGGCATTGCGGCCCTCGGCCTTGTACTGGGCGAGCTGCTCCTCGGTAACGTGGCGGTCAAAGCCGTCGTAACCGAGCTTCGGATCGCGGCCGGCGGCGCGGTGCCGAGCTTCAATCTCCTCGGGAGTGGAGTACGACTCATAGATGTGACCGCCGGCCTTGAGCTTGGCGATGACGTCCTGGTACATGTCGCTGCGCTGCGACTGGCGATACGGTTCGTGCGGCCCGCCAACCTCGACGCCCTCGTCCCAGTCGATGCCGAGCCACTTCAAAGCGTCAAGCAGTTGGTGGTAGCTTTCCTCGCTGTCGCGGGCCGAGTCGGTGTCCTCGATCCGGAAAATCAGTTTGCCACCGGTGTGCCGCGCGTAGGCCCAGTTGAAGAGGGCCGTACGGATCAACCCGACGTGCGGAGTTCCCGTGGGTGAGGGGCAGAACCGGACGCGGACCGGGGTTTCGGCGTTCACGGCAGGAATGGCGGCAGAGTTCGACGCAGCAACAGTAGTCATAATGGTTCCAACTTTACCCCGTGCCGCCGGGCGGAAAGCCCAGTGCCACTTGGCAGAAAGCCACTCTCGGGCGGGCCGCCAAACCTCTATCGGCGGACTACCGGGTTGGACAAGCGGCCGATGCCTTCGATCTCGATCTCGTAGCGGTCGCCCTCCTGGACCAGGCCGACGCCGGCAGGAGTCCCGGTCATGATGACATCACCCGGAAGGAGGGTGAAAGCCTGCGAAACGATCGACACCAGCTCCCGCACGCTGCGGATCATCTGGTTCGTGCTGCCGTCCTGGCGGAGTTCACCGTTGAGCCAGCCCTTGATGGCGAGGTCCTCGGGGTCGAGTTCGGTCTCGATCCACGGGCCGAGCGGCGCGGAGGTGTCAAATCCCTTGGCACGTGCCCATTGCAGGTCTGTCTTCTGGACGTCGCGGGCCGTGAGGTCGTTGCCGCAGGTGTAGCCGAAAATGACATCGTCCACCCGGTCTTCGGGCACATCCTTGCAAATGCGGCCAATGACAACGCAGAGTTCGGCCTCAAAGGATATTTCCTCCGAGAACTCAGGCAACACGATGGGATCGTTGGGGCCAACGACGGCGGTGTTCGGCTTCAAGAACAGCAGGGGGTGCTGCGGGACCTCATTGCCGAGTTCTCGGGCATGCTCGGCAAAGTTCCGTCCGACGCCGATGACCTTGCTGCGCGGAATGATCGGTGCCAGCAGGCGCACGTCTTCCAGCTTGTGGCGGACCGAGGTCCGCTCGACGCCGTTGAAGAAGGGGTCGCCATGGATGACAGTGATGACTTCACTGCCGGGCTCACCTTCGACGACGCCGTAGACGGGATCAGAATCAACAACAAACCGGGCGATACGCATGGGTTCTAGCGTACCGTCCGCAGGTGGCCACTATGCGCGCTGTGGGAGGTGTCCGCTAGCCGCGCAGATAGTCCAATTGCGCCGCCACCGAAGTTTCAGCCGCCCACCGCACGGAAGGATCGACGTCGGGATACACCGCATCGGTGACGGCCTGGACCTCGGCTTGGGTCCCGAGCCGCGCGAGGACTTCGCGGATCTGGTCCAGCCGCATCTCCCTGTGGGCCCGGTACTCGCGGCACACGGCGTCGACAGCCGGCAGCACTGGTCCGTGCGCGGGCAAGAGCGTTGCCGGACCAAGGCTTTCGAGTGTGTCGAGGCTGGAAAGGTAGTCCCCCAATCTTCCGTCGGGATAGTCCAGGACGGTCGTTCCGCGTCCGAGGATGGTATCGCCCGTCAGCACAGAGCCATGCGTTCCGTCGCCCGGAAGGTGGAAGCAGACCGAATCCGACGTGTGGCCCGGCGTGGCAAGCACCCGGATCTCAACGCCTGCAGCCTCGATGACCTCGCCACCGCGCAACGGTTCGCCCCCGTGGCAGTGCGCAGGATCCGCCGCGCGGACGGGCGCGCCGGTGAGTTCGTGGAAGCGGGCAGAGGCTTCCGTATGGTCCTTGTGGCGATGGGTGATGAGAACGAGCTCCATAGTTCCTGTGGCGGCCAAGGCCGCGAGATGCGGTTCGTCAAGCGGCCCGGGATCGACGACGACGACTCCGGCAGCTTCCGGCGCGGCAATGACGTACGAGTTGGTGCCGTCGAGGCTCATCGGACCCGGATTTGGCGCGAGCCGCGAACGGGTGAGCAGGCTGCTGTTCTGGAAAGAGGCGTCATTGACCGGATTCACTTCTCCATCTTGGCACACGCCCATGCGCCGGACCCGGCAACGGGAAGCCCGGTTCCAAGAGGCAGGAGGCAAGAAGCAGGCACGGCACACGACGTAGCATGGTGCCAAAGCACTGGGACGGATACATCTGGACAGTTGCGGAGGAGGAGTCGAGGTGTTGCGGAGTCGAACCCGACGAAGACAACCTCTGCGGACGACGACGGCGATCGCCACGGTCTGCTTTTCCGTCCTCGCACTCCTCAGCGCCTGTTCCTCCGATACTGGACCCCGGTCCGCCGCGGCCCAGGCCCAACCCACCGTGGTGATCATCGGAGACTCCCTCAGCACGGGTCACGGCACCTCCCCTGCCGAGGCATGGCCCAATCTGGTGGAGAACGATCCCGGGTTTCAACAGTTCCAAGCGACCATCGTCAATGCCGCGCATGATGGCAGCGGCTATGTCAGCGTCGGCGAGAACGGATCGACCTTCGGTTCCCAAGTGGACACGGCGGTAACCGACAAGACCCGCTTGGTGTTGTTCTTTGGTTCAGAAAATGACATGGGCACCGGCCCCGGAGAAACCGAGGCTGCGGCCGCCCGGGCGTTCGCCTCAGTCAAGTCCCGCGCTCCCCGAGCCGACATCCTGGTGGTCGGGCCGCCGTCGTACACGAGCACGCCCGAAGCGGAAAGGCTCGACATCCGCGACCAGGACAAAGCGGCTGCCCTGAAAGCCGGCGCCGAGTTCGTTGATCCGATCGACCTCGGCTGGATCATGGACGATGCCGCGGACCTCATTGGTCCCGACGGCGATCACCCGTCCGCCGCGGGCCAGCACTATCTGCAGGCCACGATGGAAGCTCTCATCGGAGCGCGGATCCAGCAAGCCAGCCCCGGTAACACCCCGCTCGCTGGTTAAACGGCGACGGCGACCCGCCCACCAAAGTGGGAGGCCGCCGTCGGACACTCTCAAAGAAGGGCCCACGCCGGCGAGGGACCCGAGCCGAGCTTGCGAGGCTTGGGAGCCGGTGGGGACTTAGGCCAGGCGGGTGAGCCAGCCGTGCTTGTCCTCGACCGTTCCGGTCTGGATACCGAGCAACTGCTCGCGGATGGCCATGGTGGTTTCGCCTGCCTTGGCGTCCTCGGAGCCGATGAACTCGGTCTTGTCCTTGAGCACGCCGATCGGGGTGATGACGGCCGCGGTTCCGCAAGCGAAGACCTCGGCGATTTCGCCGGAAGCCACGCCATCACGCCATTCCGCGAGCGTGATCTTGCGCTCGGAAACCTCGCGGCCCATGTCCTTCGCCACCTGGATGACGGAAGAACGGGTCACGCCTTCAAGGATGGTTCCGGTGAGTGCCGGTGTGGCGAGTGAGCCGTCCTTCATGACGAAGAAGACGTTCATGCCCCCGAGTTCCTCGACGGCGTCGTCGTTGAAGTGGTCCAGGAAGAGGACCTGCTTGCAGCCGTTCTCCTCGGCTTCCATCTGGGCAATCAGGGATGCGGCGTAGTTTCCACCGCACTTGGCTGCACCGGTTCCGCCACGGCCGGCGCGCGCGTACTCACGGGAGATCCAGATGGATACCGGCTTGAGTTCGCCGCCGAAGTAGTTGCCGGCCGGAGAGGCGATGACCCGGAAGGAGACCTCGCGGGCGGCGCGGACACCTAGGAATGCCTCAGTGGCGATCATGAACGGGCGCAAGTACAAGGCTTCGCCGTCGCCGGACGGAACCCATTCCTTGTCCGCCTGCACGAGTTCGCGGATGGCGCCGAGGAAGTATTCCTCGGGCAGTTCCGGGAGGGCCAGGCGGCGGGCCGACTTGTTCAGGCGCGCGGCGTTGGCCTCGGGACGGAACGTCCACACTGAGCCGTCAGCGTGGCGGTATGCCTTGAGGCCTTCGAAGATCTCCTGGCCGTAGTGCAGCACTGCAGCCGAAGGATCCAGTGAAATCGGTCCGTAGGCCTCGACGCGGGCACTGTGCCAGCCGCCCTTGCCCTCTGCGTCGACGCTGTAGTCGACAATGACGGTGTTGTCGGTGAAGTAGTCGCCAAATCCCGGGTTTGCCAGGATAGCTGCACGCTCCTCAGCAGACTTCGGGGTCTCCGAGAGCTGCTGGCTGAATTCGACGCCGTGGGCAGTCTGAGTCATGTTTCCTCCAGTCGGCTACCAGGCAGAGCGAACCATCTCTTGGAGGATATGGTTCAGCGACGGACCACGGCAGCAGGTAAATAATTCAAGTAAAGCTTACGCCCGGGCACAGACCCTCAAGTGCCAGTGCAGGCCCTAAAGTGCGGCCGCAATAGCGTCGCCGATGGCCGCGGTGCTGCGGCCATCGCCATTGCGGCTTTCGATGTCGGCGACGACGGCGGCTTCGACCCTGCGGGCAGCGGTCGTGTAGCCGAGGTGGTCCAGCAACAAGGCCGCGGACAGGATGGCCGCGGTGGGATCCGCTTTTTGCTGTCCGGCGATATCCGGGGCGGAGCCGTGGACGGGTTCGAACATGGAGGGCGCGGTGCGGTCCATGTTGATGTTGCCTGAGGCTGCCAGTCCGATGCCTCCGGTGATGGCCGCGGCAAGGTCGGTGATGATGTCTCCGAAGAGGTTGTCGGTGACGATCACGTCGAACCGGGAGGGGTCGGTCACCATGAAGATCGTCGCGGCGTCGATGTGCAGGTAGTCGTGGGTGACCTCGGGGAATTCCTTGGCCACGGCCTCGACGGTGCGCTTCCACAAGTGGCCCGCGAAGACGAGGACGTTGTGCTTGTGGACGAGGGTCACGTGCTTGCGGGGCCGCTCGCTGGCGCGGCGGAAGGCGTCCCGGACGACGCGCTCGACGCCGTGGGCCGTGTTGAGCGACACTTCGGTGGCAACCTCATGGGGCGTCCCTCCGCGCAGCGTACCGCCGTTGCCGACGTACGGACCCTCGGTACCTTCTCGAACCACGATGAAATCGATGATTCCGGGATTGGCCAGCGGGCTGCCCACCGTGCCATAGAGCCGCGAGGGGCGCAGGTTCACAAAGTGGTCCAGGCTGAAGCGGAGCTTGAGCAGCATCTCGCGTTCAATGATGCCGGAAGGAATGCGGGTGTCCCCCGGGGCGGCGCCGACAGCGCCGAACAGGATGGCATCGCGGGTACGCAGATCGGCCAGGACCTCGTCCGGGAGGGTCTCGCCGGTTTCAAGCCAGTGCTGGGCTCCAAGCTTGTATTCGGTCTGCTCCAAGGTGACGCCTTCTTCGGCGACGACCTTTTCCAGGACCTTGAGGGCTTCGGCAATGACTTCGGGGCCAATGCCGTCGCCGGGAATGACAGCCAGGTTGATCGTTGCGGAGGGATGCGTTGCGCTCATGTTTTCAGACTGCCAATGCATCCACATGTTGGTCAAAATCGTCTCACCATTCGGAATCCATTCAGTTTTCCTCAACGGCCGGGAACAGGTGAAGCAACCACCGCGACATTCTTGCCCCAGAGATCCTGCGTGTAGCAGCTGATCAGGACCAGGCGGTTGGGCACCGCCGTCCAGATGGGACTGTCCTTCAAGGTCGATTTTGTGTATGTCGTGACGGATTCGACTTTGTATGTCATCGCTCCGGTTGCCGTGACCACTTTGAGCTCATCCCCGGGGGCTGCTGCCGTGCTGAGATGGTTGAACGGCGCATCGAGACCTTCCCAACTGTGCCCGATGACGTAGGTGGTATTCGTTGATCCCGCCCCGGGGGTTCCGAACGTACTGAGCCAATATCCGTCCATCGTCTCTGGCGGCTCAATGCTCTGCCCGCCAGCGGGGTCCGGTCGCAGCGGGTGAACCACCACATTGAGGCCAACCGCCGGGTATGTAATCTGCAATGGGGCCGAAGCCGCAGGTAGAGGCGTTCCCGCCCCAGTGGCCGGAGCGCCCACCGCCGCACGGTTCGCCTCTGGCTTGTTCACAGGAGCCGGCGACGAAAGCGCCCGTTGCCCTGCGACGGAATCGGGCGCAGAACCCTGGGGCGAAGGCAACGGGACGGCCGGGGCGATCACGAGGGACGTCCCTGCCGTCTGCCCCGCGCCGAATGCGGCCGGGTTCGCGGGACCGGATACGCCATAGACCAGCCAGGACGCAAGCAGCCCCCCGACGCAGATCGCCAACACGAAAAGATCCCTGGAACTGACCAGCTGGCCGCGGATCCCCACCGCGCGAGACTGCCGCGTGTAGCGGTGACTGGCCATGATCACTCCTCGGGATGGTGGAGCAGGTGGTTGGGTGCCGCACATCGTATTGCGGCACCCACCGGGGTTTGCCTAGCGGGCGGCCTTCCGTACCCGCACACCGCTCCTCACGATTACGAACGCGGCCACTGCGCCGAAGAGACCAGTCAGGCCGGCAAGCCAACCGGGGATACCTGCGTCCGCCTTCCCGCCAACGGCCGTCTGGACGTTGTAGCCCACGTTGGTTACCGGGGCGGCTGCGGCCCCTGCACCTGCCGCGGCCGGAGCGATGGCTGCAGGCACGGGGGCTGCCGGCACAGCGACGGGTGGAACCACAGGCGTGACGACCGGTGGGGCCACGGGCCCTGCCTGCTCCACCGGCGGGCTGACCACCGGATCCACCGGCGGGCTCGTCACCGGCGGGCTGACCACCGGGTCCGTCGGCGGGGTGACCACCGGATCCACCGGCGGGCTCGTCACCGGCGGGCTGACCACCGGATCCACCGGCGGGCTCGTCACCGGCGGGCTGACCACCGGGTCCGTCACCGGCGGGCTGACCACCGGATCCACCGGCGGGCTCGTCACGACGCAACCGGCGTTAAGGATGGCGATGTTTTCCGGGGTCAGGTTTTGACCGTTGGGCATAAAGTCGCCCGCGTTTACGGGAACGATGTCGGCAGTGTCTGCGACATGCCCGGACAGCGCCGTCAGGCTGATGGTGACTGCTACGTAAGGATGCGACGCCGAATGGGTGGCGTGGCAGATGGTGATCTTGTCTGAGGGTGCAGCGTTCGCCGACACTGTGGCACCCAGCAATCCCAGGCCCACAACCCCCATGGTGGCAATAGTTCGTCTCATTTCGGTCCTCCAACCACATCAGGTTCGAGCTGACCAGACTTTGCGGAGTAACCGTCTTCGAGACCCAGGAAAGACAAATACGGGAGACCTCAACAAGCGAGATGAATCTTGACAGTTACTCCCCAGAAAGTGTCATCAGTTCGCTTGCTTTTCAGGCTAGGTTTCCGGCTACTAATTAACGCGAGTGGCGGGTACGCGTTTACAGGTAGGATCCAGGCCGCCTTGTCCCGGCCGCTACCTGCTCCGGCTGGATCTCCACCCGCCGGCGCGAAGGTACCACTTGGAAGTCCAGCCACCCGACGGATCCGCCGCTGAACACCGACCAGTCATGTGACGGGAAAGAAACACCCCCTCACCCGGCGAGGTGAAGGGGTGTCACGCACCGCGTATGTGAGCGGGCGTCCGCCCAAAAGGCGATATAAGTGAGCGGGCGTCTAGGACTCGGCAGGCTCCTCGTAACGCGGGAAGACCGGGGCCGGGGCCGGGAGCTCAGTGCCGGGGACGATCGGCGTTGCGATGGCCGCGAACTGGCGGGCCTCGCCTTCCGGCTGTCCCAGGACGTCAAGCAGCCTGGCGGCCGACGTCGGCATGACCGGCTGGGTGAGGATCGCCACGATGCGGACAACCTCCAGCGTGACGTACAGGACTGTGTTCATGCGCTCGACGTCGGTCTTGCGCAGCACCCACGGGGCTTGCTCGGCGAAGTACGCATTGGTGTCGCCCAGCACGGCCCAGATTGCCTCGAGGGCTCGGCTGAATTCCTGCTTCTCGAAAGCGGCGCGGGCCACGTCCAGCAGTCCGGCGGCCTGGGAAAGCAGCGCGGTGTCCTCTGCCGAGAAATCGCCGGGAACGGGAACCTTGCCTTCGCAGTTCTTGGCCACCATGGACAGTGAACGCTGGGCCAGGTTGCCGAAGTTGTTGGCGAGGTCTGCGTTCATGCGGCCCACGATCGCCTCGTGGTTGTAGCTGCCGTCGGCGCCGAAGGGCACTTCGCGGAGGAAGAAGAAACGCACCTGGTCCAGGCCGTACTGCTCGACGAAATCCTTGGGCGCCACCACGTTGCCGAGGGACTTCGACATCTTGACACCATTGTTGGTCAGGAAGCCATGGATCATGACGCGCTTCGGCAGTTCCAGGCCCGCGCTCATCAGGAAGGCGGGCCAGAAGATCGCATGGAACCGCGAGATGTCCTTGCCGATGACGTGGACGTCCGCGGGCCAGAACTTACGGAACGCCTCCGATTCGGCATCCGGGTAGCCGATGCCCGTCAGGTAATTGGTCAGGGCATCAACCCACACGTACATAACGTGCTTGTCGTTCCCCGGCACCGGGACGCCCCAGTCGAAGGTCGTCCGGCTGATGGACAAGTCCTGCAGCCCCTGCTTGACGAAGCTGATGACCTCGTTGAAGCGGTACTGGGGCGCGCCGAATTCCGGCTGCTCCTCGTACAAGGCCAACAACCTGTCCTGGTAGGAGGACAAGCGGAAGAAGTAGCTCTCCTCCGCAGTCCACGTCACTTCGGTGTCGGTACCGCGCGAGTAGCGGACGCCGTCGTCCTTCAGTACGGTCTCGTCCTCGGTGTAATAAGCCTCGTCGCGGACCGAGTACCAGCCCTCGTACTTGGACAGGTAAATGTCCCCCTTGACTTCCATCTTCTTCCAGATGGCCTGGGAAGCGGCGTAGTGATCGGCGTCCGTGGTGCGGATGAAGCGGTCGTAGGTAATGCCCAAGGCAGCGTGGGCGGCCTTGTAGATTTCGGCATTCCGGTCCACGAGTTCCTTCGGCGTGATGCCTTCCTTCTCCGCCGCCTGGGCAATCTTCATGCCGTGCTCGTCCGTACCGGTCAGGAACATCACGTCATAGCCATCGAGGCGCTTGAACCGGGCCATCGCGTCGGTGGCGATGTACTCGTAGGCATGCCCGATATGCGGCTCGCCGTTCGGATACGTAATGGCGGTGGTGATGTAGAACGGGGGTTTATCTGGAGACGTCACGCTACGAAGTTACCTTCTCTTGGAGATGGAAAGACCGGACCGGTCGCATGCGACGGCCGGTCCGGAGGCATCGGCTATTAGTTCAATTCAGTCAGCGTATCGCTGAGCCTGACAAGCTCGTGGTCGTGCGACGCCACGAGCACGGCAATCCCGTCCTTGGTGGTGTCCTTCAGGATGCTGATGATGCGGTTTGCCGAGGTACGGTCCAGGCTGGCCGTTGGTTCGTCGACCACCAGGACGCGGGTGCCCAGGATCAAGGCCCGGGCGATCGCGACACGCTGGCGCTCACCGCCGGACAGCTGTGCCGGACGGTGGCGCATACGCCGGCCCAGCCCCACAAGGTCCAGCAGGTCCTTGGCCATTTCGGTGCGCTGCTCCACTTCGCCGTCGGGAACGGCCGGCAACAGCACATTCTCCAAAGCGCTCATGCCGTCGATCAGGGCGCCGCCCTGGTCCACGTACCCGATCAGGGCGCGGCGGCGGTCGGCGATTTCGTCGTCGCCCATCTTCTCGAGGGAGTCGCCCTCCCAGAGGACACGGCCCGACGTCGGAAGCGTCAGTCCCGCTCCCACTGTCAGGATGCTGGTCTTGCCTGAGCCGCTTCGCCCGGCGACGCAGTGCATCTCACCGGCGTGCAGGCTCAGGTTGAAGTCCTCGACGACGGTGACTGGCTCCGCGCCACCCTTGTCGCCGCCGTAGCGGATGGTGATGTTGCTCAACTGCAGGGGCATACCGTGGTCCGCCGCCCGCACGATGGTGTTGGCGCGGGTCTGGAACGACTCGTCGGTGGATTCCGTGGTCGCGGTCAGATCGGGTTCGAGATTGTCAGTCATTTGACCACTTTCGTTGCAATGGGAATCCAGCAAATTACGGCCAACACTCCGGCCAAGGCGGCCCAAAGTGCGGCATAAGGAGCGAGCAACAGGCCCAGGCCCAGCGCCCCCAGGACGCCCAGGATCAGGGCCACGGCTCCGACCAAGGCATTTTCGAAGAATCGGACCTGCCCCAGCATGTCCGGGTTCCAGCCCATGGCCCGGAGCGTGCCGAGCTGCTCGCGCCTGGCATGGAGTTCGAACCGGCCCGTGACCAGGGTCAGCACGAGGCCCACGAGCACCCCGCAGACTGCCAGGATGACACTCGGCAGCGCGACGGTAGCGGAGGCAAGCCCGCTGAGGGCGCTGGCTCCAGCTGCGCGCGGGATGTCGATGAGCAGGGCGATCAGGGCACCGACGGCCGCCCCGAACACGCCGACGGCCACGGCCAGCGCTACTGAGCTGAAACGGTGGGTGACCAGTTGGCGGTACGCAAACGTCAGCGGTGAATCCACCGCGATGAGGCGTTCATCGTGTTGGGGTTCCTGGTCAACGACGTCCCGGTGCCGCAATTGCTGGGCTGCGATGTAGGCGGCAGCGCAGTAAATGAGCAGCACGGACGCGGAAACAATGACCGTAGCCAGATTCCAGCTCAGAAGGCTCAGCGCGATTCCTGCCACGGCAACGATCCCCGCACCGATGCCGAATTCCTCCAGGACCCAACTGCGGATCTTCCTTTGGGTCCAGCCCATGGCACGGAGGATCCCCGCCTCGCTGCGTCGCTGGCGGATATAGCTGACTGTGGAAGCGCCGGTCAGGAGGGTGGCTCCGCACAGCGTCAGGAAGAGGAGGGTGATGTTGGTGCCCGTCAGGGAACCGGAAACGGCATCGGCGGCATCCTGCCGCACCCACGACTGCTGGACGGTGCCCAGTGCGGATTCCTTGCCGGCGTCGTCCTTGGAGTATCCCGGGACGAAGATGTTGGCGTCTTCACGCGCGGAGCCGGCCACCACTGTGGCTTCGAGACCCATGTCGCGGATCTGGGCTGCGAGCTTGTCGACCTCCGGTTGGGCTTGCTTCCAGTTGCCCGGCGCGCTGGCGCGGACCCGGACCGCATCGATCACGTTGGCGTTGGAATCGTAACCGCGCGCGGCAGCAAGGCCGTAGTAGTCGGTAATCGCCCCGGCAGACTGGCTGACCAGGCCCGTGTCGCTCAGCGAGGGCTTGAGGCCCTTAACTGGGGTGTCATTGCCGGACGCGTCCTTCTGGAGCGTCATCGGGGCCGGATCGTAGCCACCCAGGGGCAGCTTGTTGACGTCGCCTGCTGCTTTCTGGATCTGGGCCGGATCAAACGTCCCGTAGACCATCGGCAGCGGGGTAGCGGGCTTCGATCCTGTGGAAAGGTTCTCCCGGTACGAGCGCTCGTCGACAGGCTTGCGCTGGCTCTGGTCCACAATTGCCCCGAAAGCCGATTTCTCGGGCAGCTTGTTGACGGTAACCCAGTCCCCCGGGGTGGCGGACTTGCCGACGGCTCCATTCGCGGAGGTTTCGCCGTCCTTGTACTTGGGTGCGGCTGCGAAGTCCGTGCTCCACTGGGCTGGCTGGTACAGGCCTTGGCTGAAGTTGCCCATGTTGCCCAGCAACTGGCTGTGGTCCGTGGATCCTGGCCATGACAGGGCGAACGGCGACTTTGACACGAAGGGCAGGTAGTCCTTGTCCAAGGAACGCGAGACTGTGCCGACGTCGTTGACGACCTTGCCCGAATCATCGATTTCCTCGATCTTGACCGAGTATTTCAGATCCAGTGAAGTTCCCTGCCGGACGATCAAAGGAATGGCCTGCGAGGCATCCGTGATCTGCCCGGACAGCTTTGCCTGCTGGTACTGGGTCATGAGGGGTGCCCAGTATTTGAGCTTGACACCCATGAAATCCGGCCCTTGTTCGAGTTCCTGCTGCGTAGGGCTCTTGGCGAAGAGTTGTTCGAAGTAGCGGCCGATGGCACCGGCGTTGCGGGTGTCCGCCGGCGGCGCCTTTTGCAGCGGCGCGAGGAAGTCTCCGGCCGAGCCCAAGAGGGCGCGTTCAGCGGTCGGGTCGACGGCGACCACCGACTCGGTGACCTGTGGAGCCATGGGCAGCGCCACCGAAAGATTGAAGAGGTTGTGTTCCGAGCCACCGGCAGGAGCAGGGAACTTAATGCCGGTCTCCCCCGCAGGGCCGGCGATGCGGATGCTCTTGCCCCCGGCAGTCTGCTGCTCTACGACCTGCCCCTTGCCGAGCGTGCCTTCAGCACTGGTCTGGAAGAGGGTTTGCTGGGACACTCCGTCGGAGCTCACGGCAGTGGCGGTCAGGCGGTACTTCTTGGGCTGCGCGGGAAGCACGGATTCCGGCGCGGGCCAGCTCTTGGAGTCCGTTCCGGTCGGATCTCCCGCTGTGGCTCCGCCGGCCAGCCCGGCGTTGTAGCCGAGGTAGTCCATTGCATCGAGACGCGGGGTTTCCAGGTTCTGCGTCACCCGGGAAACGAGGCTGATGGGTGCCGCGACGGACGCACCGCTCAGCCCACGGATCTTCTCGAGTTGCGGGAAGCTGATGCCGCCCTGCCCGTTCGCGATATCCGGCTGGAGGAGTGCCCCGCCGTCCTTCGTATTCGCGGACTTGGCCTGGACCAGGATGTCGTACAGGCCGCGTGAGTTCTCATCCACTGTCCGGTTCAGCGCGGCCTGCGACTGGCTCTGGATGAATACGGACAAACACATGGCGACGATCAAAATGGCCGCGGTCAACAGAAGCACACGGCTTCGGATGAACCTCTGGACGGCGTTCATAGGGCTCCCTGAGTCCTGGATTGCGGGTGTGCACACTGCTGTCCCTGGAACCATGCCGAGGCAAGAGAAATCCACCGGGTGCGTGCAAAAGTTATTGGCCGGCCTGCCGCCGGTTCCGAATTTCGGACCAAGCCATTGTAGGCAGACCGGCCAATGATATGTGGCCGATGTGAACTGCGGCACACTTTTCTAGCTCAAACGGTGAGGACGCTAGTCCTCCAGATCCACTTCACGAACCATGTCGGCGCCGATGCCTGCCTTGATGGCTTCAAGGACCTGCTGCGGCACCGAAGTGTCGATCGTCAGCAGCGCCAAGACCTGGCCGCCTTCGCTCTGGCGGGCCACCTGCATGCCACCGATATTGATGTTGTTCATGCCCAGGATGTGGCCGATGGTACCGATGACACCGGGCCGGTCCGCGTAGGAAACAACCACCAAGTGCTCGCTGATCGGGATTTCGACGTCGTAGCCGTTGACGCCTACGAGCTTCTGGACCTGCTTGGGCCCGGTGAGCGTGCCCGCCACGGAAATCTGGGAGCCGTCGCTCAGTGCCCCGCGGATAGTCAGGACGTTGCGGTAGTCCTCGGCTTCCGGCGTCGTGATCAGGCGGGTGTTGATACCGCGCTGCTCGGCGATGACGGGGGCGTTGACGTAGGAGACCTGCTCGGTCACGACGTCGGCGAACACTCCCTTGAGCGCTGCCAGCTCAAGGACCTTCACGTCCAGGCTGGCGATTTCGCCCGCGACCTCGACGTCGATCTGCGTCAGGGATGCGTGGGTCAGGGCAGTGAAGATCCTGCCGAGCTTCTCGATCAGCGGGATTCCGGGGCGGACGTCGGAAGCGATCACGCCACCTGCAACGTTGACTGCATCCGGGACGAGTTCGCCGGCGAGGGCGAGGCGCACGGACTTCGCCACGGAGACGCCGGCCTTTTCCTGGGCTTCGTCCGTGGACGCGCCGAGGTGGGGCGTCACGATGACATTGTCCATGCCGAAGAAGGGAAGGTCGGTGCTCGGCTCCTTGACGAAAACGTCAATGCCGGCGCCGGCGATCTGGCCGTCTTCCAAAGCCTCGTGGAGGGCTTCCTCGTCGATCAGGCCGCCACGGGCGACGTTGACAACGTAGGCCGTTTCCTTCATCTTCTTGAAGGCATCGGCGCCCAGCATGCCCACGGTTTCCGGGGTTTTGGGCATGTGGATGGTGATGAAGTCCGACTTCTCAAGCAGCTCGTCCAGGGTGACGAGCTTGACGCCGAGTTGCGCCGCGCGTGCGGAGGTGATGTAGGGGTCGTAGGCGAGGATTTCGGTCTCGAAGCCTTGGAGGCGGGCAGCCACGAGCGCTCCGATGCGTCCGAGGCCGATGATGCCGATCTTCTTCTCGAAGAGTTCGATGCCCGTGTACTTGGAGCGCTTCCACTCGCCGCCCTTCAGGGCGGAACTGGCCTGCGGGATATGGCGGGCGAGGCTGAGGATGTGGCCGACCGTAAGTTCGGCGGCGGACACAATGTTCGACGTCGGGGCGTTGACCACCATGACACCGGCCTGGGTGGCGGCCTTGATGTCTACGTTGTCCAGGCCGACACCGGCACGTGCGATGATCTTGAGGTTCTTGGCTGCGGCAATTGCCTCGGCGTCCACCTGGGTGGCTGAACGCACGAGGATGGCGTCGACGTCGACGATTGCGGAGAGCAGCTGGGAGCGGTCCGCGCCGTCGGTTTGGCGGATCTCGAAGTCCGGACCAAGGGCCTCGATCGTGGCGGGCGAAAGTTCCTCAGCGAGGAGTACTACTGGCTTGGTGCTAGTCACCGGTGACCTCTTTAGCTCTCTTTTTCAGGTGGGGTTTTGGTGAAACGATTCTTTGACGACGAAGGCCGGACCCGGTATACCGGGTCCGGCCTCCATGCCGGGCGGCTTCATTTCGAGCCTATCCCGAACGGCGTTCTGTGTTGAATTGCTACGGCTCCTGCCGCGGCTTCAACGGGTGCCTTGACTAGCGGGCTGCTGAGCCTTCGACGTAGTCCTCGTCCTGCTGCTGCCAGGAGAACAGGGAACGCAGCTCGCGGCCGACACCCTCGATCGGGTGCTGCTCTGCCTTGGCCCGCAGTTCCTTGAACTCGACTGCGCCGTTGTCCTGGTCGTCGATGAAACGCTTGGCGAAGGCACCGGACTGGATGTCGGCGAGGACGCCGGCCATGTTTTCCTTGACCCGGGGGTCGATGACGCGCGGACCGGAGACGTAGTCGCCGTACTCTGCGGTGTCGGAAACACTCCAGCGCTGCTTGGCGATGCCGCCCTCCCACATGAGGTCAACGATGAGCTTGAGCTCGTGAAGAACCTCGAAGTAGGCGATCTGCGGCTGGTAGCCGGCTTCCGTCAGGGTCTCGAAGCCGTACTGGATCAGCTGGGAGACACCGCCGCACAGGACAGCCTGCTCGCCGAAGAGGTCGGTTTCGGTCTCTTCGGTGAAGGTGGTCTTGATGACGCCGGCGCGGGTGCCGCCGATTGCCTTCGCGTAGGACTTGGCCAGTTCCCAAGCGGAACCGGAAGCGTCCTGCTCGACGGCGATGATGTCCGGGATACCGCGGCCGGCTTCGAATTCGCGGCGCACGGTGTGGCCCGGAGCCTTCGGGGCGATCAGGATGACGTCAACGCCCTCGGGCGCCTCGATGTAGCCGAAGCGGATGTTGAAGCCGTGGGCGAAGGCAAGGGCCTTCCCGGCGGTCAGCTTGTCCTTGATGGAGTCGTTGTAGATCGCGCGCTGGTGCTGGTCCGGCGCCAGAATCATGATGACGTCGGCCCATTCGGCGGCGTCGGCAACGTTCTTGACCGTGAAGCCTGCGTCCTCGGCCTTGGCGATCGACTTCGAGCCTTCCTTGAGCGCGATGACAACCTCGACGCCGGAGTCGCGCAGGTTCAGCGCGTGGGCGTGGCCCTGGGAACCGTAGCCGACAATGGCAACCTTGCGACCCTGGATGATCGACAGGTCTGCGTCGTCGTCGTAGAACATTTCAGTCACTTGCGTAACTCCTCTTGAGTGGTTTGTAGATATTGTCTGTGGTTCGGTATCGGGCTACTTCGCAGTACCTAGGACCGTGCCTAAGCGCTGCGCAAAGCCCTGTCACTCATGGAGCGGGATCCCCGCCCAACGGCCAAGGTGCCGGACTGCACTATTTCGCGGATGCCGAACGGCTCAAGCACTGAAAGCAGCGCTGCAAGCTTTTCCGGGGTCCCGGTTGCCTCAATGACCACCGAGTCTGTGGAAACGTCAACCACTGAGGCACGGAACAAGTCTGCAGCTTGGGTGACCTGCAGGCGTGTCGCGGCATCCGCACGTACCTTGACCAGGATGTGGTCACGTTGCACGGAAGATTCTGAAGTCAGCTCGACAATCTTGATCACGTTGATCAGTTTGTTGAGCTGTTTGGTGACCTGCTCGATGAGGTCGCCATCGGCGTCGACGACGACGGTCATCCGGGAAATCCCGGACACCTCGGTGGGGCCGACGGCCAGGGAGTTGATGTTGAAGGCCCGCCGGGCGAAGAGGCTGGCCACGCGGGTCAGCACGCCGGGCTTGTCTTCGACCAGAACGGACAGTGTGTGGCGGCTCATGGCTAGTCCTCCTCTTCCCATTCCGGGGTCATGTTGCGGGCAACCTGGATCTGGTCGTTCGAGACTCCGGAGGGGACCATCGGCCACACCATGGAGTTCGGGCTGACCACGAAGTCGATGACCACGGGACGGTCATTGATTTCCAAGGCCTTCTGGATGGTTGCGTCGATGTCCTCATCCCGCTCGCAGCGGAACGCGGCACAGCCGTACGCGTCTGCCAGCTTGACGAAGTCCGGGATACGGACGGTGTCGTGGCCGGTGTTCAGGTCGGTGTTGGAGTAGCGGCCTTCATAGAAGAGGGTCTGCCACTGGCGCACCATGCCCAGCGAGGAGTTGTTGATGATGGCAACCTTGATGGGAATTTTGTTGATGGCGCAGGTGGCCAATTCCTGGTTGGTCATCTGGAAGCAGCCGTCGCCGTCGATCGCCCAGACCACCCGGTCGGGTTCGCCGACCTTGGCGCCCATGGCTGCCGGCACGGCATAACCCATGGTGCCGGCACCGCCGGAGTTGAGCCAAGCATGGGGACGCTCGTACTTGATGAACTGGGCGGCCCACATTTGGTGCTGGCCAACGCCTGCAACGTAGATGCCTTCCGGACCCGTGAGCGCACCAATGCGTTCGATGACCCGCTGGGGGGCACTGAGTCCGTCGTCCGGTTCAGTCCAACCCAGGGGGTAGGTATCGCGGAGGTTGTTGAGGAACGCCCACCAACCGTCGAGGTCCGGGGTGCCGGACTGTTCGAAAGCGTTCCGGACGGCCTCGCTCAGTTCCGGAATGATCTCCTTGACGGAGCCCACGATCGGAACGTCAGCCGTGCGGTTCTTGGAAATCTCCGCGGGGTCGATGTCCGCGTGGATGATCTTGGCGTGCGGAGCGAAGGTGCTGAGGACACCTGTCACCCGGTCATCGAAGCGCGCACCGAGGGTGATCAGCAGATCGGACTGCTGCAGTGCGGTGACCGCGGAAACCGTGCCGTGCATGCCCGGCATGCCGACGTGCTGCGGGTGGGAATCCGGGAACGCGCCGCGGGCCATGAGGGTGGTCACCACGGGTGCGCCGGTCAGCTCTGCGAGTTCGCGTAGTTCGGCCGAAGCGTGCGCCTTGACCACACCCCCACCGACATACAGGACAGGCTTGCGTGCCGCAGCAATCAGCCGGGCAGCCTCGCGCACCTGCTTGTTGTGGCCACGAACCACCGGCCGATAGCCCGGCAAATCGATCTTGGGTGGCCAGGAAAAGGTCATGGTGCCCTGCTGGGCGTTTTTGGCGATGTCCACCAGTACCGGACCGGGACGCCCGGTGCTGGCAAGGTAGAAGGCTTCGGCCATGACATGCGGAATGTCATTTGGATCCGTCACAAGGAAGGAATGCTTGGTGATCGGCATGGTGATGCCGACGATGTCTGCTTCCTGGAAAGCATCCGTGCCAATGACCGAAGCCGATACCTGGCCGGTAATGGCAACGAGGGGCACGGAGTCCATGTGGGCATCCATGATGGCGGTAACGAGGTTGGTGGCACCGGGGCCCGAGGTGGCGATGCAGACGCCAACCCGTCCGGTAACCATGGCGTAGCCTTGGGCTGCGTGGCCGGCTCCCTGTTCGTGACGGACCAGGACGTGATTCATCTTGGAGGCCATCAAAGGGTCATAGGTGGGGAGGATCGCGCCACCGGGCAAACCAAAAATATCGTCCACGCCGAGTTCTTCGAGCGAGCGGACAATAGCTTCCGAGCCGGTCATCACCGTTGGGGGTACAACGTTGTTCGGCCCGAGTACAGGAGAGAGAGTTGCAGCATTGTCGACGACGGCGTCAGCCGTGCGGTCGACCTTTTCCGGAGCCTTGGGGGCTCCAGCGGACTTTGCAGCCATCAGCGAGGGGCTGATCGGCGATCCTTTGCTCATCGGACTCTTCCTTTGGGGATCTTCAATTAGTGAAAGTTACTGCGTGGGTACTGCGTTCATTCGGGTTCTTGCTTCGCGCCGTCCCCTGCGGGAAATAAAAAAACCCCTCAGCCTTGCGGCTCTTCGAGGGGTTGCGCGTGACGGTTCGTTACCAGTCGGGCTAGGAGGCCACGCGCTTGGTAAGTACGACAGTGCCCACGGTGGCGCCGACAGTAACGAATGCGATCATGCGTTCAGTGTTCCCTCTTTGTGAGATAAGTGTCAAACGGTGAAGATCTCATCTCACTATGTGGACCCCATTGTCCACGGACTGGTCCTACCCCGGCCGCCCAACTGACTCGCAGTTGTTGTCGTTATGAGGCGTCAAAACGACAACAAGTGCGAGTCAGTTGGGCCGGAGCCCGGAATCAGCCGCAGTACGCGCCTGTGGAGGCGCTGTGCACCAGTTTGGCGTACTTGGCGAGGACGCCCTTGGTGAACTTGGCAGGGAGGGGCTCCCAGCCGGTCTTGCGGGACTCGAGTTCGGCTTCGTCCACCAGGAGGTCGAAGGAACGGGCGGCGATGTCCACGCGGATCTTGTCGCCGTCCTTGACGAAGGCGATGGGTCCGCCGTCGACGGCTTCTGGCGCAACGTGCCCGATGCAGAGACCGGTGGTACCGCCCGAGAAGCGGCCATCGGTCAGCAGTAGCACGTCCTTGCCCAGGCCCGCCCCCTTGATGGCGCCGGTGATGGCGAGCATCTCACGCATGCCCGGGCCGCCCTTGGGTCCTTCGTAACGGATCACGACGACGTCCCCGGCCTTGATCTCACCCTTGTCCAAGGCGTCGAGGGCACCCTGCTCGCGTTCGAACACGCGGGCGGTTCCTTCGAAGACATCGGCGTCGAAGCCGGCGCTCTTTACGACCGCACCTTCCGGGGCCATGGAACCGTGCAGGATGGTGATGCCGCCGGTCTTGTGGATCGGGTTGTCCAGGGCGCGCAGGATCTTGCCGTCGAGGTCCGGCGGGTTGATGGAGGCCAGGTTCTCGGCAAGTGTCTTGCCCGTGACCGTCAGGCAGTCCCCGTGCAGCAGACCGGCGTCGAGCAGCGCCTTCATGATGACCGGCACGCCGCCGATCTTGTCGACGTCGGTCATGACGTAGCGGCCGAAGGGCTTGAGGTCGCCCAGGTGCGGGATCTTGTCGCCGATGCGGTTGAAGTCATCCAGGGTCAGGTCGACCTCGGCTTCCCGGGCGATCGCGAGCAGGTGCAGGACGGCGTTGGTGGAACCACCGAAGGCCATGGTGACGGCGATGGCGTTCTCGAACGCCTTCTTGGTCATGATGTCCCGGGCGGTGATGCCGAGGCGGAGCAGGTTGACCACTGCTTCGCCGGACTTGCGGGCAAAGTCATCACGACGGCGGTCTGCCGAGGGCGGGGCAGCCGAGCCCGGCAGGGACATGCCGAGGGCTTCGCCGATGCACGCCATCGTGTTGGCCGTGTACATGCCGCCGCAGGCGCCTTCGCCGGGACAGATGGCGCGTTCGATGCGGTCCAGGTCCCCCTTGCTCATCTTGCCAGCGGCGCACGCGCCCACGGCCTCGAAGGCATCAATGAGGGTGACTTCCTTTTCCGAGCCGTCCTCGAGCTTGACCCAGCCCGGCATGATGGAACCGGCGTAAAGGAAGACGCTGGCGAGATCCAGGCGGGCGGCTGCCATCAGCATGCCCGGGAGGGACTTGTCGCAGCCGGCCAGCAAAACGGAGCCGTCAATGCGCTCGGCCTGCATGACGGTTTCAACGGAGTCGGCAATGACTTCGCGCGAGACAAGGGAAAAGTGCATGCCCTCGTGGCCCATGGAAATGCCGTCCGAAACGGAAATGGTGCCGAACTGCATCGGGAAACCACCGCCGGCGTGAACGCCTTCCTTGGCGCCCTGGGCGAGTCGGTTCAGCGAGAGGTTGCACGGCGTAATTTCGTTCCACGAACTCGCGACGCCGATTTGCGGCTTGGCGAAGTCGTCATCGCCCATGCCTACGGCCCGGAACATGCCTCGCGCGGGGGCGGCATGGATGCCGTCCGTTACGACCCGGCTGCGTGGCTTGATGTCCGGCTGGTTGTCTGTCGCAATTGGGGTGTGGTCACTCATGGGCACGAGTCTATGACTCTTGAGCTGTGGCCAACGAACATGATTGGTGGGTTAAGGCGAATTTAGCGCTATTTCATTCAATATTTCATTCAAATAATGGACAGTCGTCTCGATATGTGAGACATCAGTCTCATTGCCGGCCGCGGTTCCATCGGACAGGAACGCGGGCGCGCTAAAGGCCGCGAATCGATTGACTAACCTAGACAGCCCCGTGACACGGACGTAACGTCAAATCACGACAACTGCGCCACTCGAACAGACATGCGCCAATTGAACAGACATGCGCTAATTGAACAGACAGAAGGGCTCCTCCCATGGATTGGTTGATCTGGGTCATCGTCATCGTGTTGATCGTCGCGATTGTTTGGTGGCTCCTGAGCCGCAATAGCGCGAAGTCTTCCTCGGGAGCCATGGCCCCGGCTTCACCGTCGCCGACCGCCTCCTCTCCACAGATGGACGTCACAGCAGCCGCCTTGACGGGTTCCGCCCCATTGGTGGCAGCGGCCGCGACCGCTGAACAAGACCTGGCTGAGCAACGCACGGCCGCACCCGAAGCCGAGCCCGCACCCGAAGCCGGGCCGGAAGCGGCAACTGAGGTGGGCGGCGTCGACGTCGACGACTGGGAGCGCCCCGACCCTCCCCTCAAGACCGGAATGGCCGCCCCGGAAGAGTCCTCCGCGTCCGGAACCTCTGCGGAAGAACCCGTGTTCGAGGAGCCCACGCTCTCGGAACCCGTGCTGTCCGAGGACGCGGTTTCCGAAGCCGCACTTTCCGAGGCCGCAGTTTCCGAAGCCGCACTTTCCGAGGCCGCCGGGCCGGTTGCTGCCGAGCCGGAACTTGAGGGAGGCGTGACGGCCGACGACGTTACAGCGGCCGACGGCGGACCCGCCGCTCCCGCCGCTGCCGGCGCTCCGCCGTCGTCGAGCACGGAACCAGCCACCCCCGGACAGTTGGCCGACAGCGCCGAGTGGGAAGCCACCTGGAGCGAAGGCGGCGCACCCGCGGCCCCCGTTCCGATCCACCACCGCGAATACACGGACGCCCACGCAGCGACGCTTCCCGGTGCGGAATCCGCCGCGGCGGAGGCCGTCGACACGGCGGAAGGGGTGCAAGAAGACCAGGCCGAAACTCCCGTCGCGGTCCCGGTGCCTGTTGAGGCAACCACCCTGGCCCAGGATTCCGCGGGCGCGTCGCCGCTGGGCGGGCATCTCGCCGCCGAGCAGCCGTACGGTGAAGGCTCGGCTGCGGCAGGCGCTGACGGGAGCGGCCCCGACGGCTACACAGTCAAAGGCAACGCGGACACCATGACCTACCACGATGAAGACAGCCCGTCCTACGACGAAGTCAAGGCCGAAGTCTGGTTCATTTCGAGCGCCCATGCCGAGGCAGCGGGTTTCCGGCCGCCTCGCAGGAACCGCCGCTGAGAGCCCCCAGGACCTGAAGACCCAGGGAAGTAAGCGGCCCTGCAAGCAGGACAACTAATGAACCAGGCAAAGGCGGGTTCCGGGAGCGTTTTCCGGTCCCGCCTTGCGCTTGTCCGGGCTGCGACAGCCGTGGCATGCCTCGCCGCTTTGCTACTGAACGCCTGCACAGGGAGTCCTCCGGGTCCAGGGCCCGGCCAAGGCAACGGACCGGAGTTGCTTCGGAAGCTTGACCTCAACCTGACACTCCCGTGGTCCATCGTGTTCCTCGACGACGGCACTGCCATCATCTCCGAACGCGACACCATGCTGATCAAATCGGTCCGGAACGATCTTGCCACGACGGTAGGCGAGTTTCCCGGCGTCGTGCCCGGCGGCGAAGGCGGACTGCTGGGGCTGGCGCTCTCCCCGACGTTCGCCAGTGACCGCCTGCTCTACGCCTATTTCACCGCTGAATCGGACAACCGGATTTCGCGCACCCGCCTCGAGCAGGCCGCGGACGGGCGGTTGGGTCTCGGCACACCCGAAGTCATCTTCTCCGGCATTCCCAAAGCCTCGACCCACAACGGCGGGCGCATCCGTTTCGGCCCCGACGGGTTCCTCTACGTCGGCACGGGCGATGCGCAGCATCCGGAGCGGGCACAGGACCGGAATGCGCTCGGCGGGAAGATCCTGCGGCTCACCCCCGAGGGGAAAGCCGCGCCGGGCAACCCGTTCGGCAACAACCCCGTTTACAGCTACGGGCATCGCAATGTGCAAGGTCTGGCATGGGACAGCTCCGGGAGGCTGTGGGCGAGCGAATTCGGACCCGACGTCAACGACGAACTCAACCTCATCGAAGCGGGCGGCAACTACGGTTGGCCACAAGTGACCGGGGCGCCCGGCCGCACCGGCTACATCGACGCCAAAGTGGTCTGGCCGTCGACGGCGGATGCCTCGCCGAGCGGACTGGAAATCGTGGACGGAACGGCGTTCACCTGCGCACTGCGCGGGCAGCGTCTGTGGACGGTACCGCTGAATGGAGAAACGGCGGGGAATCCCGTGGCATACCTCACAGCAGGCTATGGACGCCTACGGGACGTTTCGCTTGCGCCGGACGGCACACTTTGGGTCCTCAGCAACAACCAAAACCCTGACTTTGCACTGGTCCTGAAGCCTCCCCGCCGGTGACGCGCAGGAGGCCCGGGCCGATTTCACACTTCGGCAAGTGTCGTGTAGAGTTACATGTCGTTGCGGAGATCAACGAGGGAAGAAAAGCCCTCAGCTGATCGAAATCGACAAATGCACCTCTAGCTCAATTGGCAGAGCAATTGACTCTTAATCAATGGGTTCCGGGTTCAAGTCCCGGGGGGTGCACCAAAGGGAAGGACCCTTGAGCGGCAGCAACCGCTCAAGGGTTATTTCTTTGCGTTGCGAGCAACAAACAATTGCACCTCTAGCTCAATTGGCAGAGCAATTGACTCTTAATCAATGGGTTCCGGGTTCAAGTCCCGGGGGGTGCACCAAGGGAAGATCCCTGGATGGCTGAATGGCTGTCCAGGGATCTTTTTGCTTTCGGCCTGCTTCGCCCCGGACCAGCTTCGCCGGCAAGGGCTGCGGAAGCCTAGTTGGAGGCTTCGCCCGGCGCCGCGACTGAATCCGCTGCTGCCACAATGTCGTTTACGACTGCCGAGGAATGGTTGTTCGCCAGTTCGCGTACCAGCGACTGGAGCTCCCGCCGCAGTTTGGCGGTGTCCACGGGTACAGGTGCAAGCACTTCGCGCTCCAACTGCGTGGCGAGCCCGAGGGTGTGCTCCCCTGCCTGGGTCAACCTGACCACTTGGCTCCGGCGGTCGGACACGCTGCGGGCGCGGCTGACGTGGCCGTGGGCCTCCAGCCTGGTGAGCGTCTTCCCCATTGTCTGAGCCTGAACCCTGACAATCTGTGCGAGCATCGACTGGGTGGTCGGTCCGTTGACGGCAAGTACTTCCATGACAATGACCCCGGCATGGGTCAGGTCCATACCGCGCAGTTTCTCGTTCCAGGCATGCTCCACGAGTCGCGCGGCCGTGGAGAGCAGGCGCCCGGTGGGCCACCGTTCCATATCAGGCATAAGGGCCAGTATATAGACCGCTGCGGGCGGTTCAGGCCGGGGTTCAATTCGTGAAGCGACCAGCCCGTCACTAAGCTGAGTGATCGCGAACGCTAGCAAGGAGCACAAATGGCTGAACGACTCATTCCGGGCGACACTGCGCCGGACTTCACTCTCAAGGACCACCGGGGTCTCGAGGTGAGCCTGGCCTCCCACCGCGGCCGCAATACGGTCATCTACTTCTACCCCGCGGCTTCCACGCCCGCATGTGCCAAGCAGGCCTGCGACTTCCGCGATTCGCTCGCAACCCTTCAGGCCGCCGGTTACGACGTGCTTGGCATCTCTCCGGACAAGGTGAAGGATCTGGAAAAGTTTGCGGCCGAAGAGTCACTGACCTTTCCCCTGCTGTCCGACGAAGGGCACCACGTGGCTGACGCCTATGCGGCTTGGGGCGAGAAGAAGAACTACGGGCGCACCTACCAAGGGCTGATCCGCTCAACGATCGTGGTGGACCCCGACGGCAAGGTGGCCGTGGCCCAATACAACGTGCGGGCCACCGGCCATGTCGCCAAACTCCGCAGGGACCTCAAACTCGACAAGTAGCCACCGCACAGCCGCATGGGCGAGGCTGCAACGGCTCGCGCGAAACCGCGGGTACAATGGAGGGCGGTATATGACCGGAGCGGGAATCCCTGGATCCCGGTCCGGGTACCAAACACCAGCGCGAGTGGTGAAATTGGCAGACACGCAGGATTTAGGTTCCTGTGCCTTCGGGCGTGGGGGTTCAAGTCCCCCCTTGCGCACATTCAGGAAGTGCCCCGGTCCCTGGCCGGGGCACTTCCTGTTTCCAGCTGGGACTCAGTGCCCTGAACTAGACTGGGCTGCGGTCCGGCTGCCGGGCCCCAGCCCGTCCAACTGCCTTGAGGGGACAAGAGTGGTAAGCAGCAAGCTTCGCCGAGTCACGCTACAAATCGGCGCGGGCCTTCTGGCCGTGGCCTTGACCTCGTGCACGGTAAGTCCTGGACCGACACCGTCGACATCGGCTGCGGGCAGCGCTTCGGCAGAGCCAAGCAAGACTTTCAACTTCGGCACCCCGTCGATGCCGCTTGGGCTCGATCCCGCCGTGACGAACGACTCCGAGTCGTATCGCATCACCCGGCAAGTGATGGAAGGCCTCGTAGGGGTCGACGCGTCCACTGGCCAACCAACTCCCCTGCTTGCCACCTCTTGGTCGCAAGGGAATGACGGACTCAGCTACGACTTTAAGTTGCGGTCAAAAGTCACCTTCCACGATGGAACCGTCTTTGACGCCGCCGCCGTCTGCAGCAACTTCAACCGTTGGTTCAACTTCCCTGCGACCGTGCGCCAGCAGGCACCGGGCATCGCATTCAAGAGCGTCTTCAAATCCTTCTCGGACGACGCTTCGCTTTCGCTCTTCAAGAACTGCAAGGTTGTCGCTCCCGACCACGTCCAAATCAACCTGGCGAAGCCCTTCACGGGGTTCCTTCAGGCCTTGACGCTGCCGGCGTTCGCGATGTCATCGCCGAAAGCAATGGCCGACGGCAAGGCCGACGTCCTGGACAAGAAACTGTCAGGACAACCGGCGTCGGCCTACGCCTCCCACCCGGTGGGCACGGGCCCTTACGTTTTCTCCTCATGGAGCCAAAACCGCATCACACTCACCAGCTACAAGGGCTATTGGGGCGACCGCGGCGAGATAGCCACGGTCAACTTCATTCCGTTCGACTATCCGCAGGCCCGGCTCCAGGCCCTGCTCGCAGGAACCATCGACGGCTACGACCTCGTCACCGCCGGCACCTTCGACCAACTGGTCAAGAAGGGCATGCAGATCGTCCAACGGGATCCGTTCTCCGTGATGTACCTGGGGATGAACGAGTCCGTGGCGCCCCTCCAGAATCTTGGGGTGCGCCAGGCAATCGAGATGGCCATCGACAAAGACACCCTCATCCACAAGTTCTTCATCGACAACACGTCACCGGCGACCCAGTTCGTTCCCCCCAAGCTGAGCGGCTTCAACAACAACGCACCGTCCTTGGGATACGACCCGGACAAGGCCAAGCAACTGCTCGCCAAGTCCGGCTACAAAGGCGAGGAACTCAAGTTCTACTACCCGCTCAATGTCACGCGCGCCTACCTTCCCACTCCGGAGAAGATCTACGCGGAGATCAGCGCGGAGCTCACCGCCATCGGACTGAACATCAAGCCGGTGCCCGTGAATTGGGACGACGGCTACCTCCAGAAGGTCCAATCCCCCGGTGACCATGCGCTCCATTTGCTCGGCTGGAATGGCGCCTACGCGGACCCGGACAACTTCGTGGGCACGCTCTTCGGTGAAAACAACGGGGAGTTCGGCTACAGCGATCCACAAGTGTTCTCAAAGATCGACCGGGCCCGGGGACTCCCCGACGGCGCTGACCGCAACTCCCAGTACCAGACCATCAATGCCCAGATCGCTGCGACCGTCCCGGCAGTACCCATCGCCTTCCCCATCTCGGCTTTGGCCCTTTCCGACCGCGTCGAGAAGTACCCCGCGTCGCCTGTCTTAAACGAAGTTTTTACAAACGTTCGGCTGAAGTCTTGACGTCCCGCCGCAATTTCAGTTATGCGCCCACGCGGGGATATTCTGTGACAGCCAGTGCCGCCGCTATCGGAGATTGATCGTGACCTTCATTTCCAAGACACACCACGCTGACGTCGTCCTTATTGGGGGCGGGATCATGAGCGCAACCCTGGGTGCGTTCATCAAGCAACTCGAACCCAGCTGGACCATCTCCCTCTTTGAGCGACTTGACGAAGCCGGCCTGGAAAGCTCCGGACCGTGGAACAACGCGGGAACCGGGCACGCAGCGCTCTGTGAGCTTAATTACTCGCCTGCAGCGAAGGACGGCTCCGTTGACCCGTCCAAGGCCCTCCACATCAACGAGCAATTCCAGCTTTCCCGGCAGTTCTGGTCCCACCTCGTGGACAACAAGTTGATCGGCTCCCCCAAGGGCTTCATCAACACCGTTCCGCATATGAGCTTCGTCATCGGCGACAAGCACGCAGACTTCCTCAAGACCCGCTACGAGGCGCTCAAACCCAACACGCTCTTCCGCAGCATGGAATACACGGAAGACCAGGCACAGATCGCCAAGTGGGCTCCGCTCATCGTAAGGGGCCGCGACGCCAAGCAGCGCGTTGCCGCCACCCGCGCCGCGGAAGGCACCGACGTCGACTTCGGCGCCCTGACCCGCGAACTGACCGGCTACCTCGCTGCCAACGGCGTTGAAGTCAACTATGGCCACGACGTCACCAATGTGAGCAAAGCCTCCGACGGCGGCTGGGACCTTTCGCTCAAGCACCCCGCTTCCGGCGAACACGGCCAGATCCACGCCAAGTTCGTCTTTGTCGGCGCCGGCGGCGGAGCACTCCACCTGCTCCAGGCATCGGGCATACCGGAAAGCAAGGGCTATGGCGGTTTCCCGGTATCCGGGCAATTCTTCCGCTGCACCGACGAGGCCATTGCCGGCCAGCACAGCGCCAAGGTTTACGGCCAGGCCTCGGTGGGCGCCCCGCCCATGTCCGTACCGCACCTTGATACCCGCTACGTTGGCGGCAAGCGTTCCCTGCTTTTCGGCCCGTACGCCGGTTTCTCCACCAACTTCCTCAAGACGAGCAGCTACCTTGACCTGCCGCTGTCCATCCGCCCGAGCAACATCATCCCGATGCTGGCCGTGGCCAAGGACAACATGGACCTGACGGCGTACCTGATCAAGGAAGTCGCCAAGCGCCACGATGCCAAGGTGGAGTCCCTCCGCGAGTACTACCCCCAGGCCGACGGCGGCAACTGGGAGCTCATCACCGCAGGCCAGCGGGTGCAGATCATTAAGAAGGACTCCAAGAAGGGCGGGGTGCTGCAGTTCGGCACCGAAGTCATCACGGCTCGCGACGGCTCCATCGGAGCACTGCTTGGCGCCTCCCCCGGCGCTTCCACCGCAGTCCCGATCATGATCGAGATGCTCCAGCGGTCCTTCCCGAAGAACTTCAAGGGCTGGCAGTCCAAGCTCAAGGAAATGATGCCGGGCTACGGCGTCAAACTGAACGACAATCCGGACCTTGCGACCGAGCTGGAAGCGAGCACTGCCCGTTCGCTCCAACTTGAGCCTGCCGACGCCGTTCAGCACTAGCAACCGTCCGGGCTGCGGCCGGTTCGAAACAAGAAACAGACCGTAGATCCCAGGAGACAGTGCAATGTTCCGTCTGGCAAAGCTTTCACTGGCGAACAGGGCACTGATCGCGCTGATCACCGTCTTCGCGGCGGTGTTCGGCGTGATCACCATGTCTTCCCTCAAACAGGAACTCATTCCCTCGATCGAGTTCCCGCAGATCTCGGTGATCACGGCCATGCCGGGCGCGTCCCCGGAAGTTGTCGACAAGCAACTCAGCCGCCCGCTCGAAACCGCGCTGAACAGCGTCGAGGGCCTGGAATCGACCACGTCGACCTCGCGGAACGGTGTTTCGCAGATCACCATGGTGTTCACGTACGGTTCCAACCTGGACCGCGCGCGCAACCAGATCGATCGCGCCATTTCCAACGCCAAGCGTGTCCTGCCGGCCGACGTCGAGCCCCGGTCTTTTGCCGGCAGCATCAGCGACTTCCCGATCGTCTACCTGGCGGTGTCTTCGGACAAGCCCCTCAGCGAGCTCAACACTGACCTGCAGCGGTTGAGCGTTCCCCGGCTCCAGAAACTGGACGGGGTCCGCAGCGCCGATGTGACAGGTGGCGCCACCCAGCACATCCTGATCCAGCCCAAAGCCCAGGCCATGGCCGCGAACGGCGCAACGGTCCAGTCGCTCACGAGTGCCCTCAAGAACAACGGGACACTGGTCCCGGCCGGAACCATCGAGGATCAGGGCAAGACGCTCTCCCTGCAGATCGGCAGCCCGGTGGACTCCCTCGACGTCATCAAGGGCTTGCCGCTCACCGGCGCCAAGGGCGGAACCACGATCGGCACCGTTGCCGACGTGAGCATCAAGGACGACGCCGCAACCTCGATTACCCGGACCAACGGGAAGCCGACGCTGGCCCTGTCCATCACGAAGAAGCCCGACGGCGATACCGTCGCCATTTCGCACGCTGTCAAGGATTCCATTCCCCAGATGGAAGCCGAACTCGGCTCCAATGCGCACTTCACGCCGGTGTTCGACCAGGCACCGTACATCGAAAAATCCATCAAGGACCTCACCACGGAGGGCCTTCTCGGACTTGGCTTCGCGGTGGCAGTCATCCTCGTGTTCCTGATGTCCGTACGCTCCACGCTCGTGACGGCGGTATCCATTCCGCTGTCGCTCCTGATCACGTTCATCGGCATATCGGCAACCCACTACTCGCTCAACATCCTCACGCTTGGCGCATTGACCATCGCAATCGGCCGCGTGGTGGACGACTCGATCGTGGTGATCGAGAACATCAAACGGCACCTCAGCTACGGCGAGCACAAGCTCGCAGCCATCCTCAATTCGATCCGGGAAGTTGCCGGCGCCATCACGGCGTCCACCCTCACCACGGTTGCCGTCTTCCTGCCGATCGCCTTTGTGGGCAACCTGGCGGGCGAACTGTTCCGGCCCTTCGCCCTGACGGTGACCATCGCCCTGTTGTCCTCGTTGCTCGTCTCCCTCACCATCGTTCCGGTGCTGGCGTACTGGTTCCTCAAGTCGCCGTCGCCAGCCTCGGCTGCGGAGGACGTCCGGGCTGCGGAGAACGCCCGAACCAAGGCGCACGAGGCAGAGCAGCGCAGCCGCCTGCAGCGCGGCTATTTGCCCATCCTGGTCAAAACCCAGAAGCACCCTGTCGTGACGATCGTCGCCGCGGTCCTCGTGTTGGGTGGAACTGCTGCCATGTCCCCGCTGTTGGCCACGGACCTGCTCGGAAACTCCGGCCAGAACAGCATGACCGTGCGCCAGGTCCTTCCTGCCGGCACCAGCCTGGAGCAGACCGGCGCCGCCGCTGCGCAGGTGGAATCGGTCCTGCGCGGGATCGACGGGATCAAGGACGTCCAGGTCACTTCGGGCAACGCCCAAACGGGATTCGCCGCACTCACCTCAAGCGGCGCTTCCAACTCGACGTTCACCGTGGTGACGGACGACAAGGCTGACCAGCAGAAACTACAGGACACAGTCCGGTCCCGGCTCGCCAGCGCCTCGGCTCCCGGGAAGGTCACTGTGGGTGCACAGCAAGGCGGCCTGGGCACGTCCTCCAGTGTGGACATCACCATCAACGCCGCCAACTCGGCGGATCTCAAAACCGCAAGCGACACCGTAGCGAAGGCCATGGACGGAGTGCCCGGGAGCGCCGAGGTGGCCACCAACCTGGATGCCAGCCAGTCGGTGGTCCAGGTAAAGGTTGATCGGGCCAAGGCCGTTGCCGCCGGCCTGAACGAAGAACAAGTCGCCGGCGTCCTGGCGTCCGCGGTCAGTCCCATCCCCGCTGGCACCGTCCGTATCGACACCACGGACTTCCCGGTACAAATCGGCGAAGGCACGCACTTCAGCAGCATCGCCGATGTCAGGGGCATCAGTCTCCCGACGCCGGCCGGGCCCGTTCCCCTGTCGAGCATCGCTTCCGTAGACCAGGTAGATACCCCGGTCTCCATCACCAGCAGCAACGGCCAGCAGAGCGCGAAGGTGACCGTCACGCCGTCGGGCTCCAATCTTGGTTCCGTCAGCACGGCAGTCAGTGACCGGCTGGCCTCCGTGCAGCTGCCGGCAGGCGTTACCGCCACGATCGGCGGCGCCACCACGCAGCAGGCGGACTCGTTCCGGCAGCTGGGCCTCGCACTCCTGGCCGCCATCGCCATTGTCTATGTCATCATGGTGGCCGCTTTCAAGTCCCTCATCCAGCCCCTCATCCTGTTGGTGTCCGTGCCTTTTGCGGCCACGGGCGCCATCGCTCTGCTCCTGGTCACAGGTGTCCCGCTCGGATTGCCTTCCCTGATCGGCATGCTGATGTTGGTGGGAATCGTGGTGACCAATGCGATCGTCCTGATCGACCTCATCAACCAGTACCGCAAACCACACGACGGCCGGCCCGGGATGAGCGTGGCGGATGCCATCACGCACGGCGCCCGGCAGCGACTACGTCCCATCCTCATGACAGCGCTTGCTACCGTATTCGCCCTGACGCCCATGGCTTTGGGCCTCACGGGAGGCGGCGGGTTCATTTCCCGGCCGCTCGCGATCGTGGTCATCGGCGGCCTTGTTTCGTCCACGGCATTGACGCTCGTCCTTGTGCCTGTCCTCTACAAACTGGTCGAAGGCCGGCGGGAGAAGAAGTCGCTGCTCAAGGCACTCACGCAACGTCCCGACGTCGCGAAGGACGGCATCGCAGGACACGGTGAGGGCGACGAGCTGGACTGGACCACTGGAATGATTCCCAAAGTCACCGGCCGCCGATCGGCCTCGAGCCCTGCCGAGTAAAGCGACACACAACGGGAACAAAATGATGCCGTACCCTGTTGCAGGCAGTGATACATGCAAATGCATCTATCTTGGGATAGACTGTTGGCAGAGCCCGGACACCAATCGGACAGGCAGAAAGGCACATCATGGAGATCGGCGTATTCAGCGTCAGCGACATCACCACTGACCCCACCACGGGCCACACCCCCACGGAGAACGAGCGCATCAAGGCCGCCGTGGCGATCGCCAAGAAGGTGGAAGAGATCGGCATGGACGTCTATGCGATCGGCGAGCACCACAACCGCCCCTTCTTCTCATCGTCCCCCACCACCACGCTGGCGTACATCGCAGCGCAGACTGAACGCATCACGCTGTCAACGTCCACCACGCTGATCACCACGAACGATCCGGTCAAGATCGCCGAAGACTTCGCGATGCTCCAACACTTGGCGGATGGCCGCGTGGACCTCATCATGGGCCGCGGCAACACCGCCCCCGTCTACCCTTGGTTCGGCAAAAACATCCAGGACGGGATTGAACTCGCGGTGGAGAACTACTCACTGCTGCGCCGGCTCTGGGATGAGGACACCGTCAATTGGAGCGGCAAGTACCGCACCCCGCTGCAGAACTTCACCTCCACGCCCCGCCCGCTCGACGGCGTCGCGCCCTTCGTCTGGCACGGCTCCATCCGCAGTCCGCAGATCGCGGAACTCGCCGCGTACTACGGCGACGGCTTCTTCGCCAACAACATCTTCTGGCCTAAGGAGCACTACCAGCAGCTGATCGGCCTGTACCGCGAACGTTATGAGCACTACGGCCACGGCAATGCAAACCAGGCCATCGTGGGCCTCGGCGGGCAGTTCTTCATGCGCAAGAACTCCCAGGACGCCGTGAAGGAGTTCCGCCCCTACTTCGACAATGCACCGGTGTACGGCCACGGGCCCTCGCTCGAGGACTTCACGTCCCAGACGCCCCTGACCGTAGGCAGTCCGCAGGAAGTCATCGAAAAGACCCTGACTTTCCGCGAGTACTTCGGCGACTACCAGCGCCAACTGTTCCTGGTGGACCATGCCGGCTTGCCGCTCAAGACGGTCCTGGAGCAACTGGACCTCTTCGGCGAAGAAGTCCTGCCGGTCCTGCGCAAGGAATTCGAGGAACGCAAGCCGGCCCACGTGCCTGACGCGCCTACCCATGCATCCCGGGTGGCAGCCTCCGTAATCGCCTCGGCCAGGGATGACGCAGCCGATGCTGTCAGTGACAGTGTAGGGCGGACCCTGTGACGACCACAGCGCCCACCTCGTCCGCCGTGCGCCTCGCCGCCGAAACCTGGGAGTCCTTGTTCCGCTCCCAGGTGGCGGTGATGCGCCGCCTCCAGTCCGGGCAGGCATTCAAGAAGCTGCCCATCAAGGAGTACGACGTCCTGTTCACTCTTTCCCGCTGCCCCACGGGCAAGCTGCGCCTGAACGAGATCAACGATCACGTCCTGCTCAGCCAATCCAGCCTGAGCCGGCTGGTTGACAGGTTGGAGAAGCGCGGGCTCGTGGAGCGCAGCATCGCCCCCGACGACGGCCGCGGGATCCTGCTGGGGCTTACCGCGGCCGGGCAGGAACTACAGAAAGAGATCGGCCGCGAGCACATCCGCGACATCGCCGAACTTGTGGCTCCCGCCCTGACAGCCGAGGAGCAGCGTGAGCTTCTCCGCCTGACAGAGAAACTGCAAGCGTTCGTCGCACACAAGCAGCCGCGCGAAATCTAGCGGAGGACGACGAGCTTTGCCGGATCCTCATCCGGCAGCTCGTCGGCCACCACTGCGGTGACCTTCAAGCTCTTCAACGACAGGCTGCCGCCCACCGTGGAGAGGAACGCGGTGTCGGAGGAATCGCGTCCGGCCGTGATGCGCAACATGGATTCGCGCGGAGCCAGTCCGGTGGGATCGATCACGTACCACGTTCCGTCGATGTGGGCCTCAGCCACGGCATGGAAGTCCATGGGGCTCAACCCGGGCGCATACACCGCGGCGAGCCGGGCGGGGATGTCCTTCGAGCGCAGGAGGGCAATGGCGAGGTGGGCGAAGTCCCGGCAAACACCCTTTCGGTGCAGAAGCGTCTCGACCGCGCCATCCGTCCCCCGCGAGGAACCGCTGACGTACCGCAGCTCGTCGTGGACCCAGTTCCGGACTGCCTGCAACAGCTCCTCGCCGTGCAGCCCGCCGAACTCGGCGTACGACGTCGGAAGGAGCCGGTCGGACTCGGCATAGCGGCTGGGCCGCACATAGCGGATGAGCTCCATACGGGAGGACTCATCGGGGACACCAAAGCCCTCCACCGAGGCGCGGTAATCAACAGTTACCTCGCTGGGTTCGGCGAACTCCATGTACTGGAAACGTCCACCGTGATGGTCCGTCAGCTCGGTGAACGGAACAGCTTCGCCTTCCACCGTGACTGACAGCTCTTCGGTCAACGACTCATAGCCAGGATTGCTGGCCACGGCTATTGCCATGGCCACTTTCGTGTTGGCGACGGTCTTGAAAACGAGCTGGGCAGCAACGTTGCGTTCCATGGATCTCCGGAGTGTTGCGGCTGGACAACCCCCACTGTCGCCGATCTGTGTGTGTCAATCGTGGTTCTACAGACTGACCTTCAGAGACAATAGCATCCGCTGGACGTTGGCGAATTCCGAACTCTGGTCAACGTACTTGGCGGCTTGGTCCAAGGTGTCAAAGGACTTCGCGGGAGCAACGACTTCGTCCGTCGCGAAGGCATGCACGGCGGGCATGTCCCCGAAGTAGTAGTTGCCCTTTCCTGCGGGCCCCACCACAAGGTTCCGCAGCTGGCAGGCCTGGCCATCAGATCCGGCCACCAAGTTGGTGATGCCGTACGAACCGAAGAATTTGTAGCCTTGGATGACCCGGAACACCACGTGCGGGGGGATCGTGGCATCTCCGTCCGCATGGGGCAGGTCAATGGGCACGCTGCTTACCACCACGTAGGGACGCTTGGCGGCCGGATTGCAGTCAGCCGGACTCGCCGAGGGCAGTCCCGTGTGCAGGGTCGCCAGATACCCGCCCTTTGCGTCTTTGACCTCAATCTTCAGTGCGCCCGGCATGGAACCCGCGTCGGGCGCGACCGATTGCGCAATCCAGTCACTCGGGAGATCGAAGCTGACCTTCTTGGCCGCATCCGAGTATGTCTTCCACGCGGAGGCGGTCGCTCCCGACGTCGCTGTACTTCCTGCAGAGGGGCTCCCCGACGTGGTGGAGCCGCTCGACGGCGGGGCCGTACTGGAGCCCGACGGCGCCGCGCTCCCGGGTGCCGCACTGTTGGACCCGGCAGTCCAGACGGGTCCGCCCTTGCCCTCGGAACTACAGCCAGCCGTGGCGATCACGATGAGCGCACCGAGGACGGCGACTGAAAACTTCAACGGGATCCGCTTTGCTCTCATGCGCACCAGCCTAGCGGCGCCGAGCCGCAGCCTGCCCGTCCGGATCGGCGTTTCGCTCGTGCAAACCGGGCCGATGCACGCCGGGCCGCTTCGGCCTGCGGCGTAGGACTAGGCTGGACCCATGGCTCCCGATCAGCTTGATGAGGACGAAATCAGTGTGGCGGACATCTCCGCGGTGGACATCGCCGACTGGCGCTTGCGCACATTTGCGATGTACGACGACGTCCGCAAGATCGCGATGGACGATCCTTTCCAGGCCCATGTCTACTGGCGCCAGGAACGGGACCGCATGTTCGGAACCCATCCGGCCTCGGCACTTACTCACGCCAGCAAGCAGGCTTTTTCGGGCCTGCGCACCGCGGACTACGATTCCCGGTTTCGCCGCTATGCCTCCCTTTCTCCGGAAGGCGCAGGCCAGGAGATGAACGTCCGGACCGGAACCGACGGCGTGGTGCCGTTTGTCCGCCTCGGCACCTTCGACCTCGACGAGCTTGGCTCACTGGCCGTGTGGCGCCTGCGCAGCTACGGCGGCGGCATCTTCGTACCCTTCCGCGACGCCACAGCCGGAAAACCCGGAGGGAGCTACGGCGCAGGCCGGTACTTGCTGGACACCATCAAGGGCGCTTTCCACGGCCTTCGAGGATCCGGGCAACAGGAGTTCGTGCTGGACTTCAATTTCGCCTACAACCCGTCCTGCGCATACAACGAGGCCTGGGCCTGCCCCTTGGCCGGGCCGGCGAATCGCCTGGCCGCGGATATCCCTGTGGGGGAGCTCTACCTGCCCGTCTAAACCGTCCCGTCTCAATAGGCGCAAGGACGTAGGATGTCTTCATGACTTTCTCACGTCGACGCCGGATAGCCCGCGTCCGCCCGCTCTCACCCACCTCGCCGGACGAACACTTCTTCGTCGCGAACGACGCGGCCGACTTCGCTTCCGCAGAAGGCCGGAACTGGACTGTGGTGGACAGCCCGTTCCCCGGCTCGCCGGCAAATGGCAGCAGTGCCGGGCGGCCCGGGTGGGTTGGAGGCGCCGAGGTTTCCGAGGATGCGTTCACGTTCCTGGCGCCGTCTGTTCCCGCCAACGTGTTCGGCATGGCGCACAACACCGGCCAGCCGGGCCGTGACCTGCCCGCGCAGGCATTCCACAAGGCCGCCACAAGTGTCATCGGACCGGGCGACGCCATCGAACTCGCCTCCGACGTCGGCTACGTAGACCCCGAAGCGGAACTGACCGTCGTCGTCGGACGCAAGGTCCGCGGCCTCACACTCGATAACGCACGCGACGCCATCCTCGGTTTCACGATCGGCAATGACGTCTCGGCGAGGGACCTGCAAAAGACCGACGAACTGTGGATCAGCGCGAAAAGCCAGGACACGTTCACTCCTGCGGGACCGTGGATCGTGACGGACCTCAATGACGGCGACCTTTCGATCGGCATAGTGCACAACGGCAGGGAATTGCGCACGGCAAGCACCGCAGACCTCGGATGGAAAGTCGACGAGATCCTTGTCTACCTCACCTCGTTCATGACCTTGCACCCCGGGGACCTGGTCCTCACGGGCTTCCCGGCCGAGTGCGCCAGGATCGAGCCCGGAGACCTTGTGACCTGCCGGATTGAGGGCATTGGAGAGCTCAGCAACCCCGTTATCGCAGCGTCTTGGGAGAAAATTCCCAGCTTGATATGACAGGCTTGAGCCATGGAGCCTCCTGCCGTGCCGGCAATTGAGACGCGGCAGACGTCCCTTTCCAGGCCAAATACAAGCAAGCGCCGCAAAGGCGTGCTGCGCTATCCGGTAGTCAGGCAGCTCATCCGTTTCACCGGCGTCGGGATCATCTGTACCGTCACCTCGCTGGCGCTGTACGCGCTTTTCCGGCCGTGGATGGGACCCCAACCTGCCAACGCCGCAGCTCTGATCATCACTTCTCTCATGAACACGGCCCTGAACCGGCGGCTGACCTTCAAGATCAGCGGCAACCGGAAGAGAACGCAGGACCACCTGAACGGGCTCATCGTGATCGCCGTGGCGCTGGTCATCACGGGCGGGAGCCTGGGCGTGCTGCATGCGTTACGGCCCGAGGCCACCCTCGCCGAGGACCTCTGGACCACTACGCTGTCCGGGTTCGTCGCGACGGCCGTGCGGTTCACGATGCTGCGGCACTGGATTTTCCGCAGGGCCCGCCACGTTTGATTGACTGCCGGGTTCCCAACTGGCTAGCAGTAGATGCCGTTTTGAGCCCTCTAAACGACACCTACTGCCAGTCAGTTGGGTGGGGACGGTCAGCGGCGACCGAGCCCCTGCACGCTCCCGACGGCGGCAGCCACGGCTTCGGCGGCTTGCTCCAGTTCCGCTGACGTCACCGTGGAGTCGAAGCTGAACCGGACAGCAGTGTAGGCCACCTCAGGCTCGATTCCCAAGGCCAGCAGGACCGGCGACGGAGCGTCGGATCCAGCGGCGCAGGCCGATCCGCTCGAGCACACCACCCCAAGCCGCTCCAGTTCAAGCAAGACCGACTCACCACTCGTGCCGGGGAAGCAGAAGGACGCTACCGATGGCAAGCGCTGCGAAGGGTGGCCGGTCAGCATGGCACCGGGAACAGCCTCAAGGACAGTGCGGATGAAGGCATCCCGCAACTCCGAAACACGGCCAGCCAGCTCGGACTGCCCCGCGTGGGCGAGGGTCAGCGCAGTGGCCAGCGCGACGGCACCCGCCACGTTTTCAGTCCCGGAGCGCCTGCCCCGCTCCTGGCCGCCGCCATGGACCAGCGGCTCAAGGCGCAACCTGCCCTTGGCATAGAGCACGCCGCTGCCCTTGGGCGCGCCGAGCTTGTGGCCCGAGATGCTCAGGGCGTCTACTCCCAGTTCCTTGACGCCTGTGGGTAGCCAGCCGGTAGCCTGGACGGCGTCCGTATGGAACGGCACGCCATGTTCCGCAGCTACCTCGGCGAGTTGGCGCACGGGCTGCACGGTCCCGATCTCATTGTTCGCATACATGATGCTGACGAGGGCTGTCGCCGGACCCAGCACAGCCCGGAGCGCCTCCGCCGTCACGACACCGTGCCGGTCCACGGGGACCACGTCCACCTCGAACCCATGGACGCGTTGCAGGTAGAGCGCGGATTCCTCGACGGCGGGATGCTCTATGGCGCTGATGACTACGCGGTTCAGGCCAGGATCCGCCGCACGTCTCGCGAGGGCGATTCCTTTCACTGCCAGGTTGTCCGCCTCGGTGCCGCCGGAAGTGAAGGTGATCTCCCCAGGCCGGCAGCCCAGGGCCTTTGCAACCGCCGAACGCGCCCCGGACAACGCGTTCGCAGCAGCCTCGCCGAGGCTGTGATGGCTTGAGGGATTGCCGAACTCCCCCGTCAAATACGGCCACATCGCTTCGAGCACTTCCCTGCGGACGGGCGTCGTCGCTGCTGCGTCGAGGAAGATCATGGCGTCAGCCGAGACCCAAGGAGGGGTCCGGCGTCACATCGAGCGTCACGTCCAGGCCCAGATCCAGCGCGTTGACGCTGTGCGTGAGTCCGCCGATGGAAATGACATCGACTCCCGCGGCGGCGATGTCCGCCACAGTGTTGACGTTGACGTTTCCGCTCGCCTCGACGACGGCGCGGCCAGCCACCTGATTCACGCCGGCACGCAGCTCCTCAAGGGAAAAGTTATCCAGCATGATCGTGTCCACCCCGGCCGCAAGGACGGGTTCGATCTGCTCGGCGCGGTCCACTTCCACTTCGAAGTGCGTGGTGTGTCCCAGCTGGGCCTTGGCGGCCTTGAGCAGTGCGGTGAGCTTGGCGGAGTCGCCACCGGTCATCACGGCCAGGTGGTTGTCCTTGGCCAGAACGGCATCGGACAGGCTGTAACGGTGGTTGGCTCCCCCGCCGCAGCGCACGGCGTAGCGTTCGAGCACCCGCAACCCGGGCGTGGTTTTCCGCGTGTCCGTGATGCGGGCCTTGGTGCCATCGACCAGCTTGACGAACTCCGCAGTCTTGGTGGCAATGGCGCTCATGCGCTGGGCAAGGTTGAGCCCGACGCGTTCGGCGAGCAGCACCGAGCGGGCGCGGCCGCTGACCCGCGCGAGGTGGGTTCCGGCGTCGAACGCTTCACCGTCTGCAAGCAACAGCTCCACTTCGGTGTCCGGGTCGACGAGCAGCATGGCGTCCCGGAACACCGTCCCGCCGCTGAAGACCCCTGGAACCCGGGCATCGAGCACGGCGGTGGCACGGGCTTCGGCGGGAATGAGCAGCTGCGACGTGATGTCGCCGCTCGGCGCGTCCTCCGCGAATGCCCGCTCCAGAATGTCCCGGACGGGTGCTGCGGGGAGGGTCAGGCTAGTCATTGACGAGGCTCGCTTTCCGGCGGATCGTGTATCTCTGAACAATTTCTTCACGTCGGGTTTCGACGGCGTCACTCCGGTAATGCGCCCCCAGCGACCCCCGGCGCGCCCCCGCAGCCCGCACCAACAACTGCGCGGCCAGGAGCAAATTAGCATCCTCGTGCCCGCGCGGATCCGCAGAGTCAGGCATATTCTCAGGAAGCACGACGTCGGCCCAAGCGTCGAGTGCCTCAGCGGCTTCCCGGAGCAACCCCCCGGTCCGGAGAACCCCCGCTTTGGCAGTCATAAGCCGCCGAAGGGCAGTCCGGGAGAAGGGCTCAGGGACCAGCTCAGGCTGCCACGCGGTGAGCGCCCCTGCCGGCTCGGTGGTTCCCGACGGGCCAAGTATGAGTGTGGCGTCGAGCTGCCGTCCAGCGTTGGTGCGCTGAGCGCCGTCGTGCGGTATCCCGGAAGCGTGCGTAAAAGCGAGGCCGCCCGCGGCCGTGGGCCCACGCGATCCGGGTTCCCTGGCCGAGCTTGCGAGGTTAGGGAGATCGTGGGGAGCACGCGGAGGGGTGCCGTTCGACGGCGCCCACCCAAGGAACCCCTCGCCAAGGAACCCCTCAACAGCCCGCCGCCCGAACACGAGCCCTTCGAGCAAGGAGTTGCTGGCCAAACGGTTCGCACCCTGGACCCCGGTGCAGGCAACTTCGCCGGCGGCAAGTAACCCGGGAACCGAAGTACGGCCGAACAGATCGGTGACTACGCCTCCCATCCAGTAGTGGGCGGCAGGGGCAACCGGAACGGGCTCGAGGGTCCATTCGAGGCCGGCTTCGCGGGTCCGTGCGCTGAGCGTGGGGAAGCGCTTCTCAAGGAAGCCCTCCCCCTTCTTCGCTTCCACGACCCGGGCGTCGAGGAAGACGTGGCCGTTGGGATCACCGAGTGAAGCCAGGTGGAGGGCGATGCTGCGGGAGACGACGTCGCGCGGCGCCAGTTCGGCGTCGGGGTGGTAGCCAGGCATGAATCGCTCGCCGTTCGCATCCACCAGGATGGCGCCTTCGCCGCGGACCGCTTCGGAAATGAGGAGCGGATCGGCGCCGAGGGGAGCTGATCCCCCGGCAGCGGGGAGAACCATGCTCGTGGGGTGGAACTGGAAGAACTCGAGGTCTGCGAGCTCGGCGCCTGCCCGCCATGCGAGCGCGAGTCCGTCGGCCGTTGCGACCGAGGGATTGGTGGTCTGGGCGAACAGCTGGCCCGCCCCGCCTGTGGCGAGCAGCACGGCATCACCGAATGCGCTCTCAAGGCGGCCGTTGCGCAAAAATTCGACGCCGGTCACGCGCCCCTCGGACTGGATCAGGGAAGTCGCTTGGGCATGTCCCAGCACCTGGATTTTCCCGGCGTCCTGCGCGTCAAGGACCGCCAGGATGAGCGCGTTCGCGACCCCGGCCCCGGTGGCGTCTCCGCCGGTGTGCAGGATCCTCGGCGCGGAGTGGGCGGCTTCGAGGCCCAAGGCAGGATCGCCGTCGTCGTCCGCGTCGAAACGGACACCGAAACGCTCGAGCCCCATGATGTCGAGGCGCGCTTCGGTGCACAGCACCCGCACGGCCTCCCCATTGCAGTGGCCCGCGCCGGCCTTGAGGGTGTCCGTGATGTGCGCGGCGACGGTATCGCCGGGGGCGGGCTCGTCCAGCACAGCCGAAATCCCGCCCTGGGCAAAGAAGGTGTTGCTGTCCGCAAGCGCCCCCTTGCTGAGCAGGACGACGTCCGCACCGGCCTCGGCGGCCAGCAGCGCGGAGTAGAGGCCGGCGATGCCGCTTCCGACGACGACGAGCCGCCGCGCCGGAGCGCCGGGAATGCGTTCTGCAGTCATGTGAGGCTCGATTCGACTGGTTGGTACGGGGTGTGGCCTAGAGCGGCCGTGCTGCGAGCATGCGTTCGAGGGCGATCTTGGCGTTGTCCTTGACGGAGTCGTCCACTGTGATGCGGTTGACCACGCGGCCTTCCACCAGTTCCTCGAGTACCCAGGCGAGGTAGCCGGGGTGGATGCGGTACATCGTGGAGCAAGGGCAGATCACCGGGTCAAGGCAGAAGATGGTGTGCTGCGGGTTCTCCGCGGCCAAGCGGTTCACCATGTTGATCTCGGTACCGATCGCGAAGGTGGTGGGTTCCGTTGCGGCGGCGATGGCCTTCTTGATGAAGTCGGTGGAGCCTGCGCCGTCTGCCGCGTCAACAACCTCCATGGGGCACTCGGGGTGCACGATGACGTTCACGCCCGGGAATTCGGCGCGTGCCTTCTCGATCTGGCCCACGTTGAAGCGCTTGTGGACGGAGCAGAAGCCGTGCCAGAGGATGACTCGGGAATCCAGCAGGGTCTGTTCGTCGTTTCCGCCGAGCTCCTTGCGCGGGTTCCACATGGGCATCTGCTCCAGGGGCACGCCGAGGGCCTTGGCGGTGTTGCGGCCCAGGTGCTGGTCAGGGAAGAAGAGGACCCGCTGGCCGCGTTCGAAAGCCCATTCGAGGACCGTCTTGGCATTGGAGGACGTGCAGACGATGCCGCCGTTGCGTCCGCAGAAGGCCTTCAATGCAGCCGAGGAGTTCATGTAGGTAACCGGGATGACCGGGGCACGGCCTTCGGAATCGGGGGCGGTCCCGAAGAGCTCCTCGAGCTGCTCCCAGCATTCCTCCACCGAGTCCTCGTCCGCCATGTCCGCCATGGAGCAGCCAGCGGCCAGGTTCGGCAGCATCACGGCCTGGCCCTCGCTGGACAGGATGTCCGCAGTCTCTGCCATGAAGTGCACGCCGCAGAAGATGATGGCCTCGGCGTCGGGCCTGGTCAGGGCAGCGTTGGCGAGCTGGAAGGAGTCGCCCACGAAATCCGCGTACTGGACAACTTCGTCGCGCTGGTAGAAGTGGCCCAGGATGACGGCCCGGTCCCCCAGCGTCTCCTTGGCGGCGCGGATCCGGGCGTCGAGCTCGGCGTCGCTGGCCAACTTGTACTCTTCGGGCAACTGGCCTTGGCGGGGCGTGGCCTCCGGGGCGTTGTCGGAGCTGGACGCGCCGGGACCGTAAGCCGGGATGCCGGCGAGGGCTTCAGCGAGGTCGTACTCCCACGGGCCCTTGGCCAGAGCGGGACTGCACGTCGACCCGGCCGTGGAACGGCCGCTTTCGGCTTCTTCCCGCGTGATCAGCTGGATAGCTGTGTTGACGCTGCTCATGGTGTACTCCTGTTGTCTGGCCCGAGTCCGGGCGTGCCGGTGAAGCGGTAGAGGCGGGGCGGGCGGTGTTTTCCGCCTTGGAGGTATTCACCGGTTTCCTCGATTTCCGGTGTTCCCTTGACTTGCCGGCGGAAGTTTGCCGGATCCAGCTGACGGTCCAGGACAGCCTCGTAGACTTCGCGGACCTGTGCCAGGGTGAAGAATTCTCCCAGCAAGTGATAGGCGATGGACCCATAGGCCATCTTGTTGCGCAGCCGCCACAGGGCGTAGTCCACGATCGCGTTGTGGTCGAAGGCCAATTCCGCGAGCCGGTCCGCCCGGAACCAACGGACGTTCTCGGACTCGTCGGCCAGGGCGGCTTCCGTGGGCTGCACCAGGGCCCAGTAGACAATCGAGACGACCCTTTGCGCGGGCGAGCGGTGCAGGCCGCCGAAGGCGTAGAGCTGCTCAAGGTATTGAGGGGCCAGCCCGGTGGTCTCGCGCAGGTTCCGGGATGCGGCATCCTGGAGGGATTCGTCGTGCTGCAGCGGGCCACCGGGCAGTGCCCACATGTCTTTGAACGGTTCGCGGATGCGGCGCACCAGCGGTAGCCATAGTGTGGGTCGGCCGGAGCTTTCACTCGGGCGGAGGGCGAAGATCACCGTCGATATGGCCAACGACGGCGGCGCGAGCCTGCGCTCTGCGACATTGGCGGAGGTGGCGTACACGGTATTCACCCCGCTTCTTTGCTGTAGGACGAGAAAGCTAGTTATAGTCAAAATGACTAGAACTAATGGTACGACTGTCAGCGCACAGTGTCCAAATGTTTCAGCCCGCATTCTCCTTGGCAGCAGCTTCCAGGAGGGGCAAAGTGCGGCCCTGGAAATGGGTATTCAGCACAATCACCGAGGACGAACGGAGCACGGTCTTCGTGGCGATGAGCTTGTCCAGGACCCGTTGCAGGTCCGAGTTCGACTTACCCACCACCCGCACCATGAGATCCGAACTACCGGAGACGGTGTGGACCTCAATGAGCTCGGGAATGGCGGCCAGAGCTTCGACGACGGCGTCGTGCCCCAGGTCCTGGTTGATAGTCAGGGAGCAGAAAGCGACCACAGGATAGCCGAAGCCGGCGGGATCGGGATGCGGAACCCAGGGGGCCACCACCCCGCGCTCGGCCATCCGGTCCAGCCGGGACTGGACCGTGGCGCGGGCGACCTTCAAGACCCTGGATGCCTCAAGGACAGACGCCCGCGGGAAGTCGGTGAAAAATCGGACAATTTTGGCATCCAGCTCGTCGACAACCATCAGTTATTCCTACTTCCGCCCATGAGCTGTACATATCGGCACTCCATGCCCAGATGCCGCACCAGATTGTAATCATCCTCTCACGAGTGTTTTTCGCCACTTTCCTCCGGAAGCGGTAAATTCGATAAGTCCTACGAGGACCAGCTGACAAACCATCCACAAGAAGGCAAACACGAATGACAACGAAGTCCACCGCTGTTCGACCCTCCATTCCTTCGCAAGGCCTTGGCCACTCGATGAAGCCGCGCCAGCTCACCATGATGGGCCTGGGCAGCGCCATCGGCGCGGGACTCTTCCTCGGCTCGGGTGCCGGAATCCACGCGGCTGGCCCGGCCGTACTCATCTCCTACCTTGTGGCGGGCACCCTGATCATCGTGGTGATGTGGGCGCTGGGCGAGATGGCGGCCGCCAACCCCAACAGCGGCGCCTTCTCGGTCTACGCGGAAAAGGCCCTGGGAAAGACGGCCGGATCCACGGTCGGCTGGCTTTGGTGGCTGCAGTTGGTGGTGGTCATCGCCGCAGAGGCGCTCGGCGCAGCAGGGCTGCTGTTCTCCGTCTGGCCGGTCGTTCCTGTCTGGGCGCTGGCCTTGGTGTTCATGGTGGCCTTTACCGCGATCAACCTCGCCGGGGTCCGGAACTTCGGTGAGTTCGAATTCTGGTTCGCCATCCTGAAGGTCGCAGCCATTGTCGCCTTCCTCGTCATCGGCGCGGCCTTGCTGTTCGGCTGGCTACCCGGCGTAGCTTCCCCCGGCCTCGGAAACCTCACCGGCAACTTTGCACCGTCCGGCTGGTCCGGAATTGCGGCGGCGCTCTTCGTCGTGATTTTCGCCTTCGGCGGCACCGAAATCGTGAGCGTGGCTGCTGCGGAGACGCAGAACCCCGCACACAGCGTCGGCAAAGCCATCCGCACGGTGGTGTGGCGCATCCTGGTCTTCTACATCGGTTCTGTCTTCGTCATTGCCGCAGTGCTGCCCTCCGACTCCGAAGGCTTGAAATCACCGTTCGCCGGTGTCCTGAACCTTGCCGGCATCCCGGGGGCAGGCACGGCTATCACCCTCGTTGCCGTCGTGGCCCTGCTTTCCGCGCTCAACGCCAATCTGTACGGTGCCTCGCGCATGGTCTTCTCCCTGTCTGAGCGCGGCGAAGCGCCGGCTTTCCTGTCGCGACTGCGCGGCGCCCGGGTGCCCATGGCCGCCGTCGGGGTTTCCGTTGCTTTCGGCTTCATCGCGACCATCCTGGAACTGCTCTTCCCCGACCACGTGCTTCCTGCCTTGCTCAACCTCGTAGGCTCCACCTGCCTCGTGGTCTGGGGAACGGCGCTCGTGTCCCAGTTCATCCTGCGCCGCCGCGCCGACCGCGAAGGAACCGAACTGCCGCTTCGCATGAAGGGTTTCCCTTTCCTCACGATATTCGGACTGGCGCTGCTTGCCCTGATCTTCGTGGTGGGCTTCTCGAATGCCGAGAGCGCGGGCCAGCTGATCGGCACGTTCCTGTTGATCGCGTGCATCGCCGTGGCCTGCAGGATCGGCGCGAAGGCGAAGTCGGCCCGAAGCGCCTAAGCAAAGCAACTAGCTCGCAGTTGTTGTCGCTCTGAGCCCTCATAACGACAACAACTGCTAGTCAGTTGGGTGAGCGGGTGCTGCACAAACTGCTATGCATTCCGACGGGAAAGCTAGCAGTCCATGGCAGTTTGACTAGGGCTAAATAGGCGGATTGCCTACGATCCAAACAGTGACTACGGTCACGTCCATGGACTCACTTCTTCCCGTCGTGGCCGCAGCCGACGCCGCGCCCTTGTCCCCCGGACAGCTCAGGGAACTCTATTCCCTGATGGCTGCCGTCCGATACCTGGATACCTCGGCCGTCGCATGGCAGCGTCAGGGAATCATCCCCGGCTACGCTCCGGAACTCGGCCAGGAGGCCGCCCAGGTCGGCAGCGCCTACGCCCTCGACACTGCACGCGACTTCGCCTTTCCGACGTACCGCGAAATGGGCGTCGCCAGGACCATGGGCGTGGACATGGTGGCGTACATGTCCACCCACAAGGCAACCTGGCACGGCGGCATGTACGATCCCCTGGCAAGCCGACTCGCGCCCATCCAGGCCGTCGTGGCAGGCTCTGTGCTTCATGCCGTTGGCTGGGCCCACGGCCAGACCTTGAGCGGCGAGCACGGAGTGGCCCTCAGCTACTTCGGCGACGGCGCCTCCTCCCAAGGAGACGTCCACGAAGCAATGAACTTTGCCGCCGTGATGAAAGCACCCGTTGTCTTCTTCATCCAGAACAACGGCTGGGCGATTTCCGTGCCCACGGAGCGGCAGGTGGCCGGCGGCTCGGTAGCTGCACGAGCCGCCGGCTACGGGATCCCGGGCATTCAGGTGGACGGCAACGATGTGGTCGCCGTCTATGAGGCCACCCGCAACGCCTTCGCCCACTGCCGCGCAGGAAACGGTCCGGTTGTGGTCGAGGCCATGACCTACCGCCGCGGGCCGCATTCCACGGCCGACGATCCCGGCCGGTACCGAAGCCTCGACGACGAGCGCATCGACGCCGGCGAGGACCCGCTGGAACGCCTCCGCAAGCGTTTGCTCGCCGAAGGCGTAGCCGACGAGGCATTCTTCACCGCCGCCAACCAGGCAGCCCGGGCAGAGGAAGAAGCCGTGCGCACTGGAATCGAAGCCCGCGGCCCCCGGCCCGGCAACGAAATGTTCGATTTCGTCTTCCAGGAAACCACCCCCGCCCTTGAAAACCAGGCCACCCGTTGGCGCGAGGAGTCCGAACATGTCTGAGGGCACCACTGCCATTCTTGAAGCCGGGGCACGGAACGAACAATCCGTCAAACTTTCCATGCAGCAGGCCCTCAACCGGGCGTTGGACGAAATCCTCTCCACCGATCCGATGACGGTGGTCTTCGGCGAGGACTGCGGCCAATTGGGCGGGGTCTTCCGCATCACCGACGGACTGCAGGCCAAGCACGGAGAATCACGGGTCTTTGACACCCCTCTCGCAGAATCGGGCATCCTGGGCATGTCCGTGGGTCTGGCCATGGCCGGCTTCCACCCGATTCCGGAAGTGCAGTTCGACGGCTTCGCGTATCCCGCGATCAACCAGATCGTGTGCCAGATCGCCCGGATGAACTACCGCAGCCGCGGCACCCTGCCGATGCCTATCACGCTCCGGGTCCCCAGCTTCGGCGGCATCCGCGCCCCCGAACACCACGGCGAAAGCCTCGAGGCGCTCTTCGCGCACGTCCCGGGCCTCAAGGTTGTTTCGCCGTCCGACCCACACGATGCGTACCACTTGCTCAAGTACGCGGCCTCGCGGCCGGACCCGGTGATCTTCATGGAACCGAAGTCCCGGTATTGGCAAAAGGGCGACGTCGACACACCCGACGGCGGTACCCTCACCGGCGCCCGCATTGTCCGGCCGGGCCGCCACCTGACCCTCGTAGCCTGGGGTGCCATGTTGGCGCGTTGCCTGCAGGTCGCGGAACTCGCCGCGGAAGACGGAATCGACGTCGAGGTCCTCGATCTGCGCTGGCTCAAGCCGATCGACGCCGAAGCACTGGCGACGTCCGTCGGAAAGACGCGGCGCGCCGTCGTCGTGCATGAAGCTCCGCTCACCTCCGGACTGGGGGCCGAAGTGGCCCAACTCATCACGCAAAGCTGCTTCGACACGCTCAAGGCGCCCGTCGAACGGGTCACGGGCTTCGACGTGCCGTATCCCTCCGGCGACCTGGAGGACGAATACATTCCGAACATTGACCGCATCCTCCTGGGGATCCAACGAGTACTGGAGTATCGACGTGGCTGAAATCAGCTTCCCCCTGCCCGATCTTGGCGAAGGCCTCATCGAAGCGACCGTGCTGGACTGGCTCGTCTCCCCCGGCGACCAGGTGGAACGGAACCAGCCGCTCGTGGAGCTGGAAACCAGTAAATCCGCCCTCGAGTTGCCGAGCCCGCAGGCGGGTAAAGTGATCCGTATCCACGGCGCGCCGGGCGAGACAATCAACGTCGGTGAGCCGCTGGTGGTGTTCGAGGTGCCGGACAATACTGCCGGCATCGTGGGCACCGTTCCCCAGGATGACGCACCGAAGCGCAGGGTCCGCCTGAGCGCTGTACTTGATGAGGACTGACACCATGAGCGGCAGGCACACGGAAGAGCACATCCACACCGTGGAAGGAACGGATCCGCATCTGTTCGTGGAAGTCCATGAGCCTGCCGAAGGCACCGACGCGGGGCTGCGTCCTGTCCTGCTGCTGCACGGTTTCTCCTCGTCCACCAAGCTCAATTGGGGCGACACCGGCTGGATTTCCGCCCTCAAGTCCGCCGGCCGGCGTGTCATCACGGTAGACCTTCCAGGGCACGGCCAGAGCAGTTCGCCCGAGGACCTGGACTCCTACTCCCCGAGCCGGATCCGCGCGGACCTGCTCCAGATAGTCGCCGACGCCGGTGCGCGCCCTGTGCGCGCCGGTGACCCTACCAGCGGGCTCGACGTCATCGGCTATTCTTTGGGCTCCCGGCTCGCCTGGGAATTCGGGGCAACCCAGCCCGAACTCGTGCACCGGCTGGTGTTGGGCGGCCCGAACAAGGAAGACCCCCTGGCGTCCTTCGATCTCGCGGCAGCCCAGCGCTACCTCGCGGACGGCACACCCATTGAAGACGAGTCCACCGCAGGCTTGCTCAAGATGGCACAACTCTTGCCGAGCAACGATCTTTTTGCGCTCTTGTCTCTCGTCGAGGCCATCAAGGGCGAACCATTCGATCCTGCCGAAGCCGTGCCCCACATGCCGATGCTCCTGGTGGCCGGCGAAAAGGACGAACGCGCCGTCACCATGCCGGAGCTAGCTTCGATCGCTTCCCACGCCGGGGGCCTGGTTGAACAGCTGCTCGTGCCGGGGCGGAACCACAGCAACGCCGTGACCAGCCGGGTTTTCAAGGACGCTGCACTGGCGTTCCTCGGCGTCTGAGTGGTGGCAGAGCGGCGGCGTTAGCCGGCCAGCCGCTCCGCATTGAGCGTCATGCGCTCCAGCACGCTGACGGCCATGGCATATTCATCGATACCGATCCCCGTCGAGAGGTCCCGCCGGGATTCTTCAACGAGCCTTTGGGCTTCCGTGTGTTTTGCATGGCCCAGTTCGCTGAGGCTGATGCGATCGTCCACCATGATGATCATGCCGCGGCCTACGAGCGCGGCGAGTTCGCTTTCGCGACGTCGTGTGTCACCGCCCCAAAAGGGGCTGAGAGTTCCGTCAAGATCCTCGGGGCTAAGGGGTGTCTCAGCCAGGATATTGAGGGTCTGCCACTGCCTCCGGCTGAGTTTCAACCTCGCCAAGGTGCTGTCCAGATGCGCCTCCAATGCGGCATCCAGGCGTTTGGTCCAGTAACCGATGGGCTTGTTCACATGGCCCATCGTGGCAGCGCAGAGCGGGCCCGGCAACACAGGTAGGCTTGATTCAGCGCTGGATGACGTGGAAGTGAGACGAATGGGCATGCGCTTCAAGGACCGCGCGGACGCCGGACGCCGCGTGGCAGCAGGGCTTCCGCAGCTCCGGCAACGCCCGGACACCATCCTGCTGGGCCTAGCCCGTGGTGGAGTCCCCGTGGCGGCCGCTGCCGCCGTCGAACTCCACCAGCCATACGGTGCCATTCTGGTGCGTAAGCTCGGCATCCCGGGGCGTGAAGAAACAGCCTTCGGCGCCCTGGCCTGGTCCAACAGCAGGATCGTCCGCATACTCAACCGGCCCCTCGCCGAACGTATGCTGCGGCACGGAATCACCCAGGCTTCGCTCGACGCGGTGGAGGTACGCGAGCGGGGAGAACTCCTGCGGAGAGTGAAGACCTACCCGGGTATCAACTTCGACCTCTCGGGCAAGACTGTTGTTCTTGTCGACGACGGACTCGCCACGGGCGCCACGATGCGTGCCGCCGTCGAGGCCGTCCGCGCGGGCGGGGCCGCGACTGTCGTGGCCGCCGTCCCCGTGTCGTCCCTCGAAGCCCAAGCGTCCATCAGCCGGGTGTGCGATTTCATGATGTGCCTCCACACGCCGGGCAAGTTCCACGCCGTGGGCGCGTTCTACGAGCACTTCGAACAATTGACCGACGACGACGCGGTGCGGCTGTTGGAGCAGTCGGGGTAGTCATGGGTCGACGACGCACTCGCATTTCATGAGGGTAGCTGCCGCGAGAGAAGAGAAACTAAACTGAGTGTCCGGTAGGCAGGTGGGTTCATGCTTCCGAAAGCAAGCTCCTCAGTTGTGCCCTTGCCCGGCTCAGACGCTTCCACATTGCTCCTTCGCTGCACCCGCAGAGGATCGCCGCCTCTGCGGCGGACAGACCGATCCAATAAGTCAGAACGATGGCCGCCCTGTCATCGGGGTGCAGCTCTTCCATTTGCGATCTCCAGATCCGGCTGCTCGCAGGAATCTGGGGGACTTCGGGAGATCCTGCCTATCGCAAGGATCAGCTTGTCCTTCTGGGCACGGCGTCGGTATTCGGTGCCAATCAGATTCCGCGCCGTTACATAGAGCCATGAAGCTGAATCTGTGCATTCGCACCCGAGGATCTTCCAGGCCAGCAAGAATGACTCGCTGCAGATGTCCTGAGCCGTTTCATGATCGTCCACTCTCCGCTTCACAAACGCGAGGAGTCGCGGATAGTGGATCCTAAAGTAATCAGCAAAATCGTCCTCGGGATGTTCCCCCACAGCGCCCCAAGCCGCCTTCCTTAGCTCACTTGCATACGCCGCCGTACATCGGCACGGATACTGTGGATGTCGCTCCCGTCACGCGGTCGGTGACCCTAATTACAACGCAGGCGGGTCCGAGGACAAGGATCATCCCCGGGAACTCTGTTCTGCGGTTCTGGCACCCCTTGATGGAGTAAGATCGATGCACAACCATATTCCCTTCCCGCAAGGCAGGTTTAGTCCCCCAATCCTTGCTGGAGACAACCATCAGAACAGCGTCGTCGGGCCCCTCAATGCTCACAGCACGCTCGCCGATGCCCGGCTCCAGAGTCAAAGGCGCTTTCCATCCGCCGTACCGGACGCCAGCGATGGTGACCGCAAAACCGCTTAGATCGTCCTTGATCGGCCACGTATAGCCCGCCGGGCTGCCGATCCAAGACCTGGATGCGACCCCTAGCGCGCTGGGCGTGTCTGATCCCGGAGGTTCCGGCTCGCGGTCTGCGTCCGCACTAAACGCGTCGGGACATTCGAGGCTCGACGCTAATGTCAGCGCCGGCGGAGAAAACCCTTCCGTTCGTCGCGATGTACCGGAGGGCTCGCATGCCGAGAGCCCCAATGTCACTGATGCTGCGAGTGCCATCCATTGGCCCGATTTCATTCGATTTGTACCCCTCCCCGGCGAACGGCAACCAGTCTCTATATCAACAACAACACCCCGGTCGCAACGCCCGCAATGCCTTCGAGGATTCCAAACGGTGTAATAGCGCGCACGACTTTGTCGGCCGCCGACGTATCGCAGGCGAAGGATTCGTCAAAGGTGGTCACGACGGTGGTCATCAAACGACCTGCTGCGAAGGCCAAGAAAGTGTATACGGTCACCGGCCATTGCCCTTGTGAGAGGGTCCACAGTGCACACACGACAAACAGTGGCGATGCCATAGTTGTCACGCATCAGGACCGTCGCCGTCGTGAGCGCCCCAAGCACAAGTCCGACGGAATGGGCCAAGATTGTGACCTCCGATTGTCCAGGCTTACCTGCCAGCCGAAACTCCGAGCGGCGCTGAGTTTGCCCGCGACCGCAAGAAGAAAGACCATCGTCACTGCGATTCGTAGAACGGTCATACAGCTGCCTCGACAACCGGAATGGATCGCGCGACTCCAAGCAGGGAAGCCAAGCCAGGAAGGTACTGAGGGCTTGATCGAATCGCCAAGGAAGCCCCACTCGGCAGGCTAACGGCAAGGGAATGCTGAGAATCAGTGTCCCAGTGGACAGGACCCACGATTGTGTCCCACTGGCCGGAACCGGGACCCGGCACCCAGTGGCCGTCGAAGTAGAGGGCGCTAAGCTTCCCCAACTTAATCTTGATGGGCGGTTTCGTCTCCACGCATGTCAACGCGGCCCCGGCCGGTGAGTAGCAAATTGAGAGCATCTTTGCCTGCGCGAATCCAGACCCAGTCTTGTACCTCACGATTAGCTGATCAGGGTCATCATGGAACTCGATAGTCGAGTCGCCCTCCGCGACGCCGAAATATGCGTAGCCGTCGGGGAGAGTTCTCAGCTTCAAAGAACTGACGGAGATCATTGTCACATCCTTCCCTTGCTTGTCCCGCCGCCCAAAGGGTGGCAGGACAACATAATTGCCGGGCTTTATGACCTAGTAGTTGCGCCAGATAGCAGATTCCTGACTCCTTGTCGTAAAAGCGCGACCCGCTATCTTTGCCAGTCGACTCATGGCGAAGGGACGGGGTGTGGGCATGTCGGCTTGAGTGCCGCACTTGCGGGCCTGGCTTCTCCCGGTGCACAACAGAGGCCGGGGCGACAGCGCAACCACCCTGCGCCTCCCGGTCCCGGACGGCACGAAAACGACGACGGCGAAACCCGCCGCCGTCGTCGTACGTGCCGTGGCGCGCTCAGTCCTTTCGCTCGAGGAACTCCCGCACGCGGGCGCGGGCCGGCTCGCGGTCATAACTGTTCACAAGGGCGGCCGCCATGCGGACAGGGTCACCGAAGAAGAAGTACTCATACAGGGCCTGGCGCCCGGCGAACGCGGAAATGCTGGCATCGAAAGCGAGCTTGAAGAGGCGCACGCGCTCTGGCCCGGTCAGCGTCTTCGCCTGCATGTACAGCTCGATGTCCGGCAATGCCTCACTGGCCACGTCCGCTTCGCCCGGCAGGGCCATGAGGCCGGATGCCGAGAACTTCCGGATGATGGCGGGGAAACGCTGGGCAACCTTGGGGTACCAGTTGCGGGCCGCATTCAGCGTGGGCCAATGCGGCAGGAACACGCCGTCCGGGCTTGGTGCCGCCTGGGCTTCAGCGGCGACCATGAGGGCCTTGCCGATTTCAACGGTTTCGATAAGCTCCGCAAGGTCTTCCTGGATGTGCTGGAAACCGTCAATCCCGATCGACGCCGCAATCTCCGAGGCAAGGCCCAGGAAGAACTCGCTCTTGGCGATGGTCCGTGTGACCACTTGGTGGGTCATGAGGGCCCCGGCGCCGGTCTCGGAGTAGAAGGCATTGCACAGTTCGGGATGGCCGAGCATGAAGATGCGCTCGTTGGGAACGAACACATGGTCGAAAACGACGACGGCGTCCATCTCCTCGAAGCGGCTGGCGAGCGGCTCGTCGTGGGTGCCTCCGCCGTTGTAGAGCGAGGTCCGGCACAGGTAACGCATGCCGGGCGCATCGTTCGGGAGGGCGAACGCGTAGGAGTAGGGAGCATCTTCCGGCGTCGAGCGCAGAAGCGTCGAAGGGAATACGAGGAGCTCGTCGGCGATCGGCGCGATCGTGGCGAGCATCCGCGCGCCGTGGACCACGATTCCATCTTCGCGCTCCTCCACCACCCTGGCCGAGAGCTGGCCGCCGAGCTGCTCGGAACCTGACACCGAACGGTTGACCTGCGGCGGGATCAGCGTGTGCGTAGCCAGGAGATCGTTCTCGCGGCAATGCTCGTAGTATTTGCGGATGTTTTCGCCGAACATCGGATCGGCCTGGGCAAACCATTTTTCTGCGGCCGCGAGCGCCGTGAGGGCGCCATTCATGTAGTCACCCGTCCGGCCCAGGAATCCAAGGGAGTACTCAGCCCAGGTGCGGATGGCCGCATGCCGATGTTCGAGGTCTTCTTTGCTGCGCGGTATCAGGAACGAGGCACTCACCCGGTCACCCGTCGTCGGGGACTCGTAGGTGAGGGCGTCCGCATACTTCGGGTCATGCTGCATGTCGAAGAGCTTTGCGTACGTGCGGGCCACATTCCTGAAGGACGGGTGGTCGGCGATCTTCTCGGTGACCACTTCGCCGTCGATCAGGACGTGGGGGTTCATCGAGTTGAGCTTGTCCAGGTACTGCTGTCCGGTCCGGATTCCCATGGTTGTCTCCAATGATGGTTGAGCTGAAACGGCGTGTGGCTGCGACGCTTGGCGGGCGCCGGGGCAACTACAGAAGATCCTCCATTCCCAATTGGCTTTCCGGGATGGTGGTGAAAGAGCTGTTGGCGAAGGCGAGCGCGTCGCCGCTGCGGTAGTTGAAGTCCACCACTTCACCCAGGTAGAGGGTGTGGTCTCCGCCGTCGTAGGCCGCCCATGGCGTGCATTCGAAATAGGCGAGGACGTTGGATAGCCGGGGCGCGGTGTCGCCTTCGACCCACCGGGGCTCGGGACCGGGACGGCCCGAGAAATGCAGGGCGAGCTGCTTCTGTTCCGCCCCCAGGATATTGACGCTGAAGGGGCGCCCGGCGAGCTCGTCGTGGGCTTTGGTGTTGCGGGCGATGCTGACCAGGACCAGGGGTGGTTCCATGGACACAGAGGTGAAGGAATTGACGGTGATGCCATGCCGCTTGGTGGCGCCGTCGAACGTCACGATGGCAACGCCTGTGGCGAAGCGGCCAAGGCTGCCGCGGAAATGATGTGCCCGCGGACGCGACGTGCGGTTCAGGGGTCCCTGCTCCGCATTCTGGCTGGACTTGGCAATCATCGTCGATTCCTGCTTGGAGATTGTTCCATATGTGAATTTGTTCTATATTTGAACAACAAATTCTCATACAGAACCATAGTCTTTTGTGTGCCACGGCACAAGACGGCGGGTTAGCCACGTAAGGCCCCAACATAGGATGGAGCGCATGATGTCTCCCAGCGCCGCGAAAAGTCTGCAGGAAACGACGGCGACCGTCTCGCCGTCACAGACCCTCTCCCGCGGAGTCCAAGCCCTGGAAATCCTGGCCGCCGCCGAACGCCCCCTGACGATTGCAGAACTCGCCGGCGCCCTGGGCGTTCATCGCTCGGTGGCTTACCGGATCCTTCGGACGCTGGAGGATCACTCCCTCCTGGTGCGCGACGACGCCGGACGCGTTCAGCCCGGTCCGGGCCTTGCGGTCCTGGCCCGGGGCGTCTCCCGCGACCTCCAGACGGCCGCCCTCCCGGAGCTGACCCAGCTTGCCAACACCCTGAACATGACGGCCTTCGTAGCAGTCTGGGACCATCAGGATTGCGTCACGCTGGTCACGGTGGAGCCCCGCCACTCAGCCGCGACGTTGGCACAGCATCCCGGCACGCGCCACCCCGTGAACACCGGGGCACCCGGAATCGCGATCCAGTCCACCATGAGCGAGGATGAATGGGCCACCCGCGCTCCGGGCCTGCCGTATCGCCCGGAAGCGGCAGAAGCGCGCCGGCTCGGCTATGCGGCAAGCCACGACGAAGTCATCGCAGGCTTGTCATCCTTGGCCGCCCCCATCAAGGTGCCGGGCGGCCGGCCCGCGGCGATCGCCGTCGTCTACATCCGCCGCGAACAGGATCAGGCCGCCGTTGGCGAAGCATTGGCAGCGAGCGCAGCCCGCATAGAGTCCCAGCTGGCCTAAGGACCCCGCGTTTCACCCTTTGGTGAGTGCGTTCGTTCTCTTTCTTCCAACGCTCGCTCACTTTTAAGGCCAAAGCCGGGAACGCTCGTGCAGATGATCTGAGCGAGGGTTGCCAAAAAGTGGCCCATAAGTGAGCGGGCGTCGTTATTGTTGGGTGCTTGGCCTGCGCCGGAGGACCAGTCCTGCGACGATACCGAGCACCAGGAGCGCGCCCGAAGCAGCCGTGGACACCACAAAAGCGGCGGCGGGACCTTGGGTTTGGGCCAACTGCCCGGCAAGGTAGGCGCCCAACGCCGTACCCGCCACGATGCCGCTCGCCAGTGCGGTCATCACGGTTGCCATACGGCCGGCCGGTGCCACGACTCCCCCGATGCTGAAGACTGTCACCATGACGGGTCCTACGGGAATTCCGAGCACCAAAAGAACGATGACCATCGGCCAGATCCCGGCGGGAAGGAACAACAGAAGACAGAACGCCGACATCGCGGCCGCGGCGAGCACCCAACGGATGGCCAGCCGAAAGCGCTGCGGCCAATAGGCAACAGACAGCGCAGCGACGGCGGAGCTGAGGCCCATGACGGAATACATCAGCCCCGCAATTTCCGCCGTGGCGAACTGGGCGGAGAACGCGCTCAACGCATTCTGCGTCGCACCAAAGAATGTTCCCATGCAGACCATGGCCAGCACCGGAACAGCGACCTTCAGCCAGGCCAAGGAACGGACACTTGACTTCTGCTTCGCAGGGACGCTCCCGACGCCGGTGCCCGCCTTGCGCTTTGCCGGCACCACAGCCAATTGTGAAGGATGCACGGCGAAAGCAGGGACGAGCGTGGCGGTAAGGACGGCCGCCAATGCGAGCGGAAGCCAAGGGGCTACGAGGCTCGCGAGAATACCGACCAGCGCAGGACCGAGGACGAAAGTGACTTCGTCCGCGGTTCCCTCGTAGGACAACGCGGTATCAAGGTCTGCGCGGCCGGACGCCACACTTCCAGTGCCGGCGGCATTCTCGCCGGCTCCGGGCTTCGAATTCCGGGTGTTCAGGTTCAGGGTAGTCAGCGCCATCCAACGGACACGGGCCATGGGCCCCACCTGCGGGCAACTCGCTCCGGCAAGGAAAGCCGTCACCAAAATGGCTATCGCGTCCGTGGGGGTGTTGAAATCGGGCGTCAGGTACGCGGCAACGAGCAATGCGATGACGGTCACGGCGTTGACAGCCGCGGCTACGAGCAGGACAGGACGCTGGCCTGACCGGTCAGCGAGCGAGCCGAGTACCGGTGCGCCCAAGGCCGACCCGATACCGACGGCTCCGGCGGCCAACCCGCCGATGGCGTAAGAATGGCTGACGGCCGTGACAAGGGTAAGGGTGCCGACGGTCAGCATGGCGAGGGGCAGCCTCGCGAACAGTCCCAGCGGCAGGAAGTTGCGGCCAGCGAGCTCTGGCAAGCGGGCGAAGCGTCCGGGCAGACGCGAGCGGCGGGGCGCGGCCGACGGGGGCGCAGAAGGAAATGAAGGGGCAGCCTGGAGTGCGGTGTTCGCCGCGGAGTTCTGTGGGGAGGAGTTCATGATTCCGGGTTCGCTGAATGATGCGCATCGTCCCTCCTCCCGATGCGCGCGACCCGGTGTAACCCTCCAAGTCTACCGGACGGCCCGCCCTAGGCTGCCGCGGCGTCGACGATTCGCACGGTGGAGCCGTTCCGGTTCTTGATTACCTGAAGCTGGCTGCTGATTCTCTGTTTCATCTCGGCAACGTGGCTGACCAGCCCTACTACCCTGCCGCCGTCGCGCAGTCCCTCCAGTGCATCCATGACCTGCTCGAGGGATTGCTCGTCAAGGCTCCCGAAGCCTTCATCCACGAACAAGGTTTCGATGTCTACGCCGCCGGCCTCCTGCTGCACAACATCCGCGAGCCCCAGGGCCAACGCGAGCGAAGCCATGAACGACTCCCCTCCGGACAACGTCGCAGTGTCGCGCCGCTGACCTGTCCACTCATCCACGACTTCCAGGCCCAGGCCGGATTTCGCGCCACGGGCTGCCTTGGCGTCCGTGTGCTGCAGGGTGTACCGGCCATCGCTCATGGCGATAAGCCGCTCCGACGCAGCTGCCGCGACTTGTTCGAGCCGGGCAGCCAGCACGTAGCTGTTGAGGCTCATTTTGTAGCCGTTGTCGCCTGCCCCTCTGGCGGTTTCGGCGAGCTCGTTGAGTACCCGGGCGCGTTCGCGGGGGCCGCGTCCCGAGGCCGCAGCTTCTTCGTACTGCGAGCGGATCGCAGCCAGGCCGGCCACCGTCCTGTCTGCGAGTCCTGCTGCAAGATCCAGGCGGCGGGCAGTTTCTTCAGTCTGTCCGGCCTCCTGTTCGAGGGCAGCGAGCTCGACGGCGGTCAGGGGCACCTCCCCGATCTGCACTTCTTTGGCAGCGAGCATGAGATCCTCGGACTCGAAGAGTTCCGCGAGACGGGCGCTCTCGGTCTCCGCCGCCCTGATGGTTTCGTCGAGCCGGGCGGCGTGCTGCTCGTCGAGGATTTCGAGCCGCGCGGCCTCCGCGGTGTGGAATCCGTGTGCCGAAAGGGCACGGTCCAAGGCTGTGGATGCATCATCCAAAGCCTCCCGGGCTCGTTCCGACTGCACGCCTGCAGTCACAGCGGACTGCAGGAGTTCGCGTTGCCTGGTCAGGGCCTCAATCCGGCCGTGCAGTGTGTCGAAGCCATCACGAAGCCCGCGAAGCAAGGTGTCCAGGGACTCACGTTGTTCGCTTAGCAGGACCATGGTTGACCCGGCCTGCGCCGCAGCCGTGTCCTCCTGGAGTTGTTCTTCCTCCAAGCGGGCAATGCGTTCCGTCATCCGGACGAGGTCTGCTTTGCCCCGTTTGAGCCCTTCCACGGCAGAACGCGCCGAGGCCAGGGCGTCTTTGGCCAAGGCCTCCGCCGAAGCGGCTTCCTGTGGATCGATGTCTCCGCCCTGGGCGGCGAGCACGGCAACTTCCTGCTCGGCGGACGCTAGCTCGCCTGCCGCTTGGAGAAGTTCGTGCTCGCTCTCGTCATAGCGTTCGTGGGCGGATTGCTCTTCCTCGGCAAGGGCCAGGGCGGTTAGCCCCGCTGGCGCCGGAGAAGGGTGCTCGGCGCTTCCGCAGACAGGGCATGCTTCGCCGTCATGCAGCTTTGCGGCGAGCTCGGCGGCGGCATTGGCCAGCCGGGATTCGCGGAGATCCAGCCAGAGTTGTCGGAGGTCCTGGGAAAGCGCCCGGGCAAACGCGTGGCGCTTCACTGCCGCGGACTGCGAATCAAGGGCGCCTGCGTAGCGGGCTACGGTCCTGACGGCGTTCTGCGCTGCCGCGGCTTCGCTTTCGCGAAGGGGCAGCTCCAAAGACTCCACTTCCAGCGGGCCCAGCTCACCTTCCAAGGCAACCGCCTCCGAGCGAAGCCCGGCCAACGCAAGGGACCGCACCGCTTTGGCCGACTCCCTCTGCCGTGCAGCGAGGTCGAGCGCATCAAGCCTTGCAGTGATGTCTTCGAGCTTTTGTTCGTCCCCGACCCTGGCCTCTACGACAGCCATCGTCTCTTGAATCTTGGCCAGCGACGTGCCGGGATCGCTCGCGTCAAGAGAGGCGGCAAGCAGCTTCGCCGTCGCCGACTCCGCCTTCGAGCCCGCCAGGTCGAGGGCCTTCGCGGCGCGGTCTACGGCATCGAGCTGTCCGCCGAGGACGGCGGCTTTGCGGTGGCGTCCAAGTCGCTCGCGGAATTCCTGCACTTCTGCCGCGCGTGCGGAGAGCGCTTCGTGCCGGCGCGTGGCGGCGTCGAGCTTCGCGTGCCGTTGAACCCGTTCCCTGGCGGAGTTGAGCTTGTCCGCCATCTGAAGCCGGACGGCGTCGGCAGAGCCGGCAGCTTGCTGCCGTTCGAGAGATTCGGTCCGGGCCCGGGCCGCGAGGTTCCTGAGCCGAAGTTCAGGTGTGGACTCACTGGATTCGGAGTCATCAGGATCCGGGTCAACGGCGTCTTCGATGCCGAGTTGCGCGTACTCCGCCTCCGCCCGCTGCACGAGCAACTGAAGTCCATTCTGGTTGTCCTGAACTTTTGCGCGCGCGGCGTTTGCTTGGAGTGCCAGCTGCTGCTCGATCGCTTCAAAACGCTGGGTTCCGAAGAGCTTCTGCAGAAGATCCAGCCGGTCGGACGCCTTGGAACGCAGGAAAGCCGCGAAGTCTCCCTGCGGGAGCATGACCACTCTGGTGAACTGTTCCCGGTCCATACCCAGGACGTCACCGATTTCCATGCCGGCTTCGTCGTTGCGGGAGGTCTTTTCTTCCCACGAGCCATTAACCCGTTCGCGCAGAAGCGTTTTGGCCTGTTGGGTGGTGAAGCCCTTGCGCCCACGGGCACTTGGCCTGTCCCACGCCGGGGAGCGGGTGACCTCGAAGCGTCTGCCTCGCGCCGAAAATTCGCAGACGACCCGGGGCTCCGCTGCCGGTTCAGCGTGGTCGCTCCGCAAACGTTTGCCGTCCTGGCGGGCGCCCGGCACGGAGCCGTACAGCGCAAAGCAGATAGCGTCGAGTACACTCGTCTTTCCCGCGCCCGTGGCACCGTTCAAGAGGAACAGCCCTTGGGCCCCCAGGTGGTCGAAATCAATCGATTGAACCCCGGCAAACGGCCCGAAAGCCTCAATTTCAAGGCGGTGGATTCTCACAGCTCCGCTCCTTCCAACCGGACCGCTTCCAAGGCTTCACGAAGTGCCGAAAGTTCTGCTTCGTCAGCAGGCCTTCCCCGTACATGGTCGAGGAAGCCGCAGCAAACACCAAGATCGTCCTCGGCCTCGGCGAGCCTGCTGCTGTAGCTGGCTTTGGCCTTGCCCTCGGCGTCTTCAGGGTCAAAGCCCAGCACCAGCGTGTCCGGGAACCGGGCACGCAGCTGTTCCATGGCCTGCGCGGGCCGCACGGAGTCCGTGAGAGTGATCTGGCAATACGCGGTCTCGGCCCAGGAATATTCCCCTGATTCCAAAAGCTCAGCGAGCTTCCCGCGGAGAATCGCCAGCTCCCGTGGTGCTTTCCACAGAATTTCCTCGACGCTCTCAACACCGTCGACGCCGACGTCAATCAGCCAGGCACCCTTCCGGTGCTTGGCCTCGGAGAACGAGTATGCCAGCGGCGAACCCGAATACCGGACGTGCTCCGAAAGTTCCTGGCGCCCGTGCAGATGCCCAAGGGCCGTATAGCCGAAGCCATCGAAGAGATCCAAGGGCACTGCCCCCAAACCGCCGATACTCAAATCGCGTTCGCTGTCCGAGGTGATGCCGCCGCTCGCGAAAGTGTGTGCCAGCACAACGGAGTGCACCGGTCCTGTCTCGCTTCTCCGGGCAATGTCCTCACGGATGAGTTGGACCGCGGCTTGGGTGACGTCAAAGTGACTCGCCGTTTGGGTACCGAGCCGTTCGGCGACAAGCCTTGGTTCAAGGTACGGAATCCCGTAGACGGCAAGCACCGGGGCACCCGTCCGAGCCGCGCGGTGGTTGCTGTCCAGTGGAAACGTGACAGGGGAATCGAGATCCTCTACGCGGGTCCGCAGGTGGACTCCTCCGCGCTCCAGCAGGCGTGAAGCGAAACCAAGGCGGATTGCGGAATCGTGGTTGCCGCTGGTCAGGACCACCTTGGCTCCGGCGTCCGTGATCCGCACGAGGGCGTCGTCGAGCAGCTTAACGACATCCAGGCCGGGAAGGGCACGGTCATAGACGTCCCCCGCAATCAGGACGACGTCCACCGACTGCTCCCGGATGACTGCGAGCAACTGCTCGATGAAGTCGCGCTGGGCGTCGAGCATACCGACGCCGTGGAACGAGCGTCCCAGATGCCAATCCGAAGTGTGCAAAAGCTTCATGTTTTCAAGCTAACTGGAGGCACTGACATTATTGGCGCGGCGCGGCGGCACCGGCCGTAACAGGGCCCTCCCGGCAGCTAATTCCTGCGTCAGCCCCGCTTGCCGTCGAAGAAGTCACGGGCCGGGTCGACGTCGGGCTTTTCTTCGGCTGGAGCCGCGGCGGGCGCCGCAGCCGGCGTGGAAACCCCGGCCGCTCGTTCCGGGGCAGCCGCTTCGGCGTGGTCGTCGGACTTTTCGTCCCAGCCGTCGGCCGGAAGCGGTTCTTCGACCTCTGCCACGACTGCCGGAGTGGACTCACCGAAACCGCGGAAGATGAGGCCTGCGATCGCCGCACCCACAAGCGGTGCGACCCAGAAGAGCCAGAGCTGCTCCACTGCCCAGCTGGAGCTGAAGATGGCGGATGCGGTGGCACGGGCCGGGTTGAAGGCAAGGTTGCCGGTTGATTGGCCCAGCTGCAGCAGGACTGCGACAGTCAGGCCGACGGCGAACGGTGCCGCGATCTTGCTGGGATTGCGTCGGGCAGTGACGCCCAGGAAAACCCCCACCAGGAGCGCAGCGCCGAGGACCTCAATGAGCATCACGCCGGTCACGGGAACCTGGAAGCTCGAATGGGTGCCGAATCCGGACGTTGCCGTGTCGAAGACAGTCCGGCTGTCGGTGATCCCGGGAACGGTCCGCACGACGGCGAAAATCGCCAGTGCGCCCAGCAAACCGCCCACGATCTGGGCCCCAAGGTATACGGCCCCATCCACAAGCTTCATCCGGCCGGCAACCAAGTGGCCCACCGTGATGGCCGGATTGAAGTGCCCGCCCGACAAATAGCCGAAGGCAAGCATGGCGGCAGTAACCGTCAGGCCGCTGGCCAGCGACGCCGGCATCGGAACCGCCTGGGGGTTGATGAAGATCAGCACACCCAAGCCAATAACCACAAGGAACAGCGTCCCCAGAGCTTCAGCGGACGCCCGGGCAAGGAGCCGGGTACCGCGGGAGGAGGGAACGGACACAGTTGTGGTCATGTCGAATGATTCCTTAGTTCGAAGTTCGGGTGGTCTGTTGCGGAGGAGAATGCTCCACGCACGGCAACGAGCCATGCCGCGGACCGCGCATTTGCCCTGCTGGCATCCTGTCAGCCGAGTCTGGACGCTTCCTGAATCCGAGCCTAGCCGCCCAACGCGATTGCGGCGACCGCAGCGCAGGCGAGCGCGACAATGGACAGGGCGCTTGCAAGCATCAAGACAGCCGACGCTTCCTCCGCGCCATGGTGCAGCTGATGGGACCTGACCCAGACGACGCAGCACAGGACGATCGTCGCTGCGGCGGCCGTCAGGGCGCAGATTCCCTGGTAGTCGAGTCCCGGTATCCCGGTGGGAAGTTGCCCCGCGCCGGACTTGGCCGTCAACCATCTTCGCCAGATGAAGAGATCCACCACCAGAAGCGAAATCAGGGTCCGGCGCCAAGCGAGCGTGGTGCGCTCAGGTTGCAGCCCCGGATCCTTGGCGTCAATGGTCAACGCGCCACCAGGATCAGCACGGCAAAGGTGAAGGCTGCCACGGCAACCACGATGGTCATCAGCAACATGACCCGTGAGAACGGCAGGGCTTGGTCGTTGCGCATCGCTGCCTCCATCTGCGCCCACCGGCGGTAGGCAAGCGTCGCGAGGCCCGCGCCGATCATGGAAAGCACAACGCACAAGACGATGCGCACGGGCTGCGGCGCGATGTTCGGAGCAAGCTGGTCGATGGCGACGGCACCAGCCAGCAGCGCCAACGACGTACGGATCCATGCAAGGAAGGTCCGCTCGTTTGCGAGGGAGAATCTGTAGTCCGGGGTCTTTCCGGTTTTCCGCCACGCGGGTTCACGCATCACTGCCTCCTGGTTCACGAGCCACCGTATCAGCGGGGATGTGCAGACCGGCGAAGCAGCCACGGTAAATTACCACTATGAGTGCTGAACCGTCCCCCACCGCCGTGCCATCCTTCGAGTCCCGGGTTCACGGCTGCCTGCTGGGAGGCGCCTTGGGCGATTCGCTCGGCTACGCCGTCGAGTTCGACGACGTAGCCGCCATCCGCTCCCGCTTCGGCGCCGCGGGCCTCACCTCTTTTGGCCAGCTCGACGGCGGCAGCCACTTTTCCGACGATACCCAGATGACGCTGTACACCGTTGACGGCCTCGTGGAAGCCCTCGAATGGGCCAACGACGGCGTAGCGGCGGATGAAACTGCATGTCTCTGGTTGGCTTACCTGCGATGGCTCGCCACCCAAGGTGTGGCCTTGCCGTCGTCGGCCCCCGTTCCCCAACCGCGTTGGATCGACAGCCAGGAGGTACTCCGGCACCGCAGGCATCCGGGCAAAGCGTGCCTGAGCGGGCTCGCCACGGGACAGATGGGGACCAAGTTTCGCCCTGTCAATCCGGAATCGAAGGGCTGCGGCACGGTGATGCGGTCCGCCCCCTTTGGACTGGTCCCCCATATTTCCGAAGCCACGGTCTACAAGCTGAGCACCGATGCCGCGTCCTTGACCCACGGACACCCTTCGGCGCGGCAAAGTGCCGGTGCCTTCAGCGTGCTGGTGCACAAACTGAGCGCGGGCTCGGATGTACGGACAGCGGCTGAGCATGCGTTGAGTGTGGTGTCAGCACTGCCGGATCCAGCTCCCGAGCTCCTGGACCGCCTCCGCCAGGCACTGGAACTGTCTTCCGCCGGCTCGTTGCTCAGCCCGGAGGAACTCACTGAGCAATTGGGCGAGGGCTGGGTCGCAGAGGAGGCACTCGCCGTCGGGCTCTATGCGGTGCTGGCAACCAGCGCGGCAGCGGAGACACGGCGTGATCCGGCCGCCCATTTCCGCCAGGCCATAGCCGTGGCGCTAAACCACAGCGGCGACAGTGACTCCACCGCGTCGATCGCGGGCAATATCCTCGGAGCACTCCATGGCGAAGAGGCGCTGCCCTCGGACTGGCTTGAAGCCCTTGAAGCTCCTGACGTCATCCGCGGGATGGCGCAGCGGCTTATCGCCGTCACCGTGGGCTAGGAGGAAAACGGGTCAAAGCCTGCGAAGGGCGATGTTGTTGCACGCTTCGCAGACGTCCTCGGGAATGAACCCGTGCCGCTGCAGCAAGCCGAAAATCGCACAGCCGAGGCAGAATCCTACAAACGACTCAAGCGACGCCGCCACAATCAGCAAGGCGAGCAGGATCCAGGCACCCAGCGCGAGACCGGTGAAGAACAGGACCACGGCCGCTGTGCTGAGCACCGCTCCGATTCCCTGTGCGAAACGCTTGGGCGGGCCCGGAACAAGCTTGGCGGGACCCACCCGGGGTGCCAGGACCTTGACAGACAGCAAGGCAAACGGCGAGATCCTCGGTCCGAACAGCACGCGGAGCCAGAAACCGGCAGCAATCAGCACGAGTCCCCAGCCAAGGCCGCTCACGAGGGTGGCCACCGCCGCCAAAACCACAAGGCCAGCCGTGATCCTCGCAGCGTACTCATTGACGGGATTGGGGAAAGCGAAGACGGCGCGCCAACCGGTGGCCGCCGCAGCCAGCGTCCCTGCGGTGGGCCGCACGGTGTCAGGCTGATTTCCCTGTGTCATGGCTCAAGGCTAGGAGCGCGGGGAAGCTACGGGAAGCTTTGTTGCTCCGTGTGAATTTTGGCGCGGCTAGCGCCCGCCGACCATCTGCAGGAACTCACCCTCGGAAAGAACCTCGATCTGCTGGCCTCGGCTGTGCAACTCCAGGACCCGCTTTGCTTTGCCCGTAAGGCGCCCGTTCCGGAGATCGCTGGCTACAAAGCCGTCACCCACCACCAGGACCGTGGTCCTAGCGGTCACGCGGCTCTCCGGTCGCGCGCCCATCTCCGCTGCCCGCTGTTTCGCTTCCGGCCGGGCAATCGCAAGCTCACCGGTGAAGACGACGGTCTGCCCGAACAGGGGGTGGCCCGGTTCCGCTGCAGGATTGGGCGCCGGGTTGGTGCCCTCTTCCGGCCAATTGCTCCAAGCGCGCCCAAGCTGGCCCGCACTACGCTCGATGCTGGACTGGCCTGCGACCGCGTCGCGCCCTCCGGCGACGGCCGCGAGCGCAGCGAGCGTTTGCTTGGACAGTCCGTCTCCTGACTGGAAGGCCTGCTGCTTGGGTATGGCCAGGCCGAGGGACAAGTAGAGCTCAGCGATGCTGTTGGCGTTGTTCCGGTGCGCGATGTCCACCAGGATTCCGGCGCACGCCCGGGCGTCCTCGGCGGCGTCGTGATGGTTCACGAGTGGCACGCCCGCCTCCTCCGCGGCGTAGGGCAAGGAATTGGATACCAAGGAGTAGCAGCGCCGGGACAACATCACCGTGCAGACGTACTCGTATGCGGGGCCAGGCAGGCCGGAAACTTCGAGTCCGGAACGGATGACTCCCAGATCGAACGCCGCATTGTGGGCGGCAAGGATGTCTCCGCCGATGAAAGCCCCGATTTCAGGGAAGAGTTCGCCAAAGCGTGGAGCCCCTGCAACGTCCTCGGCGCGAATGCCGTGGATCCGGGTGTTGTGGTACTCGAAGTGGTCGTGGTTTTCCGGCGGCCGCATGAGCCATGAAGCTTCCTCCACCACGACGCCGCCACGGACCTTGCTCAGCCCGACCGAGCACGGAGAACCCCTGAAGCCGTTCGCAGTTTCAAAGTCGATCGCCGTAAAGTCCAATGCCACTGGTCAAGGTTACAGGTGGAAAGAGGTCCAAATGGCGCTGGTGATGGCCGCCACTTGCTACGGACCATCGTTCAGACCTCGTCCGCCGTCTCCTGCAGCTTGTTCAGCGCCTTCTTGGTTGCTCTTTGGGTCAGGACATGGATGACCGCTCCCGCGGCGCCCCCGGCGAAGGCGAACAACACCACGCCCGGTAGCGAGTCCTCCAGATTGCTCGCATCCTTGGGCGCGGGCTTCCCGGTGGACTTGCTCCAGATGGCCTCCAGGGCCTTGTTCGCCGCAATTCCGGCGCCCATGCCCACAACAAGGCCAAGTAGTTTGATCAGGACGTTCATCTCGTTCCTCCGATTGTGGCCTCACGGGCCCGTTCACGCGCCTTCGGTCCTGCCTGTCGCGCTTGTGGCCAAGCAACCCCCGGTCTTTTGCCCTAAACTAATAGACTACTGGGGATAATCAGCATGCTTAGTATCAGCATAGGTGATGAACAGGAGGACAAAGTGAGTTCTGTCGAATCCACTGAACCTGAATTCCCCGAGACTCCGTCGAGCAACAGCAAGCCAGACGATTCTTCCGGCGGCGATCAGGGTCCTTCGGGCGGAAAGCCCTCGCCGATCCGGCGGTTCCTCGGTTTGCTCGGTCCAGGCCTGGTCACCGGCTCGGCCGACGACGACCCCTCAGGTATCGCGACCTATGCCCAGGCCGGTGCCACTTTCTCCAACGGGATGCTCTGGACTGCGCCGGTGACTTTGCCGATGATGATGGCCGTCCAGGAAATCTGCGACCGTACCGCCCTGGCCACCGGGGACAGCCTGGGCAGGTTGGCCCGCCGGAAGTTCTCCCGCAAGCCACGTGTGGTGATCGGAATCCTCATCGTGGCCTTGCTCGGGGCGAATACCCTGAACGCGGCGGCGGACCTGATGGCAATCGGGCAGGGCATGGAGATGCTCGGGGCCGGCCCGGGCCACCTCTGGAGCGCCATTGCAGGAGTCGGCATAGGGGTTGCCCTGATGGTCGGGGGTTTCGACATCATTTCCAAAACCTTCAAGTGGCTCTGCATGGCGTTGATGGCGTATGTGGCGGTCCTGTTCGTCGCCAAGGTGGACTGGGGTGACGTCGTAGCCGGCACGTTGGGCCTGCAGTTCCGGCCGAGCTTGGAGTACGTGGCACTGATTGTCGCTGTCCTGGGCACCACCATCTCCCCGTACCTGTTTTTCTGGCAAAGCGCCCACAGGATCGAGGAACTCCGCGAGGAAGACGACGGGAACGCTCAAGAAGTCAGCCTGGAGGAAAGAGCCCAGGCATCGGCTGAGCGCAAGCTCCGCAACGCCCGCGCCGACGTCTTCACCGGCATGTTCTTCTCCGTTCTGGTCATGTTCGCCATCATTGCGGCAACCGCAGCGACCCTCGGCAAGAACGGCACGGACGTCAAGACCGCCGCGGACGCCGCCAAAGCACTGGAACCCATCGTGGGACCGGCCGCCAAATTCCTTTTCGCAGCCGGGTTCATCGGCTCAGGCATCCTGGCAGTCCCCGTCCTCGCCGCCGCCGGATCCGCCGGACTGGCCGGTCTCCTCGACAAGAACTGGGGATTCGACCGTCGCCCCAGCAAGGCACGCACCTTTTACGTGCTGTTAGGCGTGGGAACCATCGGCGGCGTCATCATCAGCCTCTTCGTCTCCGACCCCATCGGACTGCTGGTCTTGAGTGCCATCATCAATGGGATCGCCGCCGCACCGTTCCTCATCGTCACCATGCTCATCTCCCGGGACAAGGACCTCATGGGCAAATATCGCAACGGAAGACTTGCGGCCACACTCGGCTGGTCAACCACCGCCATCATGGTCGTCGCCGGCGCCGTCGGCATCTGGACCACAGTCACCGGCTCAGCCTAGGAGGGCTCCATGAGCGGACACGCCAGCCCCTCTTCCGAACCGGCGGGCACCTCAGACAACAAAAAGCCTGATGATCCTGCACGCCAGTTCAGCGGGTTGACCGGCCCTCCCCAGGGGCGTGTCCTCACCGAAGTGGACTATTTTTTCGCTCGGGGCAGCGCGGCTTTGGTCAGCCGGAAAAGCGCATAGACGTTGGACTTGAAGGCTTGCGGTACCTCAAACCACCGGCCGGAGTGCACAAGATCCTCAGCACACTTACGTTCCTGATCGAACACCTTGGACGGGCCGGAAGCGCTAGCGTCTCGGTTCCTTGGCTGTGGGGACTGCGACTCGATTCTCCCGGGGGCCGGCGGGGTAGCCGCCGTGGCGGCTGGCCAGGATGATTGCAAGCGCTGCCGCCGTCGGGACGGCTGCGGCTAGCGGCACCCACAGGGCGCCGACGGTAGTCAGGGCCAGAGCGCCGTAACCGGCGCCGACGGCGATGCCGAGTTGAATGGTCACCACGGTCAAGCCGTTCGCGGCGTCCTTGTGCTCTCCGCCGGCGCGAAGGATTGCTGCCTGGTTGTAGATACCGATGGCCCCAAAGGCCGTTCCCCATATGGTCACCAGGACGAGTTCACCCAACCACGTGCCGCCCAGGAACGGCAAAAGGCCGAAGGCCAGCACGAGCAGGGCGACCGCGGAAAGCAAGGAGCGCCGCGGATGGGAATCGGCGGTGAGGCCGGCGATCCAGATCCCCACGAGGCTGGCGGCCCCCACCACGGACAGCGAAATGCCCGTGAAGGCATCCGGCAGTCCGGAGACGTGGAGGAACGGCGCGATGTAGGTGAAGAGGGTGAAGTGACCCAAAAGCAAGAGAGGCCAGGCTGTGGCTACCGCGATTACGCCGGGCAGCTTCAGGGCTCCGCGGAGGGTCGGCGTCGTATTGCCGTCCTCGTCGGGGGCTGCGGGGAGCACCCAAACGGCCAGCAAAGCGAGAACCGCACCGACGCCAGCCAGGATAAGGAAAGAAGCCCGCCAGGTGAGCACGGATCCCATGAGTGTGCCGATAGGAGCTCCGACGGCCAGCGCGATGCTGTTACCGCTGAAGACCATGGCCATGGCTTTTCCGACAGAGTGCGCTGGAACGATCCTGGCAACGTAGGGGGCCATGCTTGACCACAGCATCCCGTGGGCCACGCCCCCGAGGAGCCTCGCGGCAACTGCCAATCCCAGGCTCGGGCTCGACGCCAACAGAACATTGCTGAGTGCGAATGCGAGCACGGTGGCGATCAACAACGCCTTGCGGGGGACTCGTCCGCCGAGCAGCCTCGACAAGGGAAGCGCTGTGAAAACGATGACTGCTGCATAGGCGGCCGTCAGCGACCCTACGGCCGATTCGTCTACTCCCAGGTCCCGGCTGATCTGGGGCAGCAGCCCGGACGGGAGGAGTTCAGTGGTAACGGCGGTGAAGCCTGCTGCGGCGAGGATCAGAAGACCTCCCCACGGGAACACCGGCGCTGACGCAGCAGCGACCGTCGCCGGTGTCCTGGATATGGCTGCGTCTCGCTTCAAAAGTTTTTCCTCGTCAGTCATGTTCAGTTAGCTGCGGACTCAGAAGTCTTCGTGTCTTCTGTCCACCTCCACCACGCTACCCATGCGGGCCGACTGGAGGCAGTGTCTGGCAGACACCCCCAGCCGATGCCCCAAGGGCCCGACGGCGGTTGTCCCGTACCCTTGAAGGGTGACCCTTTCTGCGATGAACGACTTTGCCGTATCCGCTTTGGGGGGTGCAGGACAGGTGCAGCCGCATATGTCCGCGCTCCTCCCCGACTGGTTGAACCCCCAAATCTTCCTGGCCGACCCGGCTTTGGCTCCATGGGTGGTCCTGCTCGTGTGCGGCATTGTGTTCGCCGAGACGGGACTGCTGGTGGGCTTCTTCCTGCCCGGCGACTCGATGCTCTTCACCGCAGGGCTCCTCGTGGCCACGGACACTATCAAGTTCAATATCTGGGCACTCGCCGCCCTCATCGTTGTGTCGGCGATCATCGGCAACCAGAGCGGCTACTTCATTGGCTCCAAAGCCGGACCTGCCATCTTCAACAAGCCGGATTCCAAGCTATTCAAGCGGGAGAACGTCGAAAGCGCGCACGCCTTCTTCGAAAAGCACGGCGGCAAGGCCCTGATCCTGGCCCGTTTCGTTCCGATCATCCGCACTTTCGTCCCGGTGATTGTCGGCGTCGCGCAGATGGACAAGCGCAAGTTCTTCATTTTCAACGTCATCGGGGCGGTGCTCTGGGGCGGTGGCGTCACGCTGCTCGGCTACCTGCTTGGCGACAAGGTGCCGTGGGTCCGGGACAACCTCGACATCATCTTCGTGGTCATCGTCCTTATCTCGGTGGTCCCCGTGGCCGTCGAGGTCATCCGCGGCTTGCTGGCCAAGCGCAGGGCCACGGACCGTGGAACTGAACCCGTCGAGGAGCTCATCGAGGGACACGAAGCTGGAAAGCACGGCGAGCGCTAAGCCCACTGGCTTATAGAACGAGGCACCCCGCAGTTCGTTTGCGGGGTGCCTCTGCCGTTAAGGCCTACCCACGAGTTTCAGCGCAAGGCGTCCACAATGGCCGGGAGCAGTGCCCTGAACGCCTTGCCGCGGTGGCTGATGGCGTTCTTCTCCTCGGAACTCAGCTCGGCGCAACTGCGGTCCAGCCCCTGCGGCCGGAGCACGGGGTCGTAACCGAATCCACCGGCACCGCGCGGTTCACGCAAGAGAGTGCCTTCCAGCTGGCCGTACTCGACCACCTCGCGCGCCCCGCCGTCGACGGCGGCCGGTACAGCGAGTGCCGCCGCGCAGACAAAGGCGGCTCCCCGGTGTGCGTCGGGAACGTCCGAGAGTTGCGCCAGCAAGAGCTGGAGGTTGGCGGCGTCGTCACCGTGCCGGCCGGACCAGCGGGCCGAAAAGATGCCCGGGGCTCCACCCAGGACGTCCACGGCCAGCCCCGAGTCATCGGCAATCGCCACCATTCCCGTGGCCTCAGCCACGGCCCGTGCCTTGAGAAGGGAGTTCTCGGCGAACGTCACGCCGGTCTCGGCAACATCGGGAGCTCCGGCGGCAGCCGCGTCAATCACTTGGGTATCGACGTCGAGTCCTGGCACCTGCCCCCTGAGGAGTTCCCTGAGTTCGCGCAGTTTTCCCTTGTTGTGGGTGGCAAGAACGAGCCTCGGCGCAGTGTCGATGCTCACGGGGCCTCGGCCAGGGTCTCGCGCTGGATTGCTGCCAACTCCCCCGTGCCGATGAGGGCAAGGTCCAACAAGGCATTCAGTTCATCGCGGTCGAAGGGGGCTCCCTCGGCGGTGCCCTGGACTTCCACGAACTTGCCGGAGCCCGTGACCACCACGTTCATGTCGGTTTCCGCACGAACGTCCTCGACGTAGGGCAGGTCCAGCATCGGGATACCGTCGATGATTCCCACGGAGACAGCAGCGATGGTGTCGATCAGCGGCTGCGCGTTCTTGGCGATCATCTTGTTCTCGCGGGCGAAGCGGATCGCCTCGGCGAGCGCCACGTAGGCGCCGGTGATCGCGGCGGTGCGGGTGCCGCCGTCGGCCTGGAGGACGTCGCAGTCCAGCACGATCGTGTTCTCGCCCAGGGCTTTGGTGTCGATGATGGAACGCAGCGAGCGCCCGATCAGGCGCGAAATTTCGTGGGTTCGCCCGCCGATCCTGCCTTTGACGGACTCACGGTCGGAACGGGTGTTCGTGGCCCGCGGCAGCATGGCGTATTCGGCCGTGACCCAACCGCGACCTTCGCCTTTGAGCCAGCGCGGGACGCCCTCGGTCAGGGAAGCCGTGCACAGCACCCGGGTGTTGCCGAATTCGATCAGGGCCGAACCTTCAGCCTGCTTCGACCAGCCTCGGGTGATGCTGATGGGACGGAGTTGATCGGGCGTACGGCCGTCGGCACGGATGACGGGGACAGATGTGGCTTCGGAAGTCATACTGCAAGCTTAGCGATCCCCCCGGCCTCCGCTGGACTGCTCAGTCGGACTACGCAGCTGGACTGCTAAGTCGGACTCCGGGTTCAGACAGTGTAGTGGACTCCGGCAACCGCGACGGCGACATCGCCGGCGAACTCGGGCCGCGCCTCCGCCATGACTTTGGTCTGCGATGTCCAGACCGGGATGTGGGTCAGCAGGAGGCGCCGGGCTCCGGCGGCTGTCGCTGCCTGGCCCGCGCGCTTGCCGGTCAAGTGCACATCCTTGATGTCATCGTCGCGCCCTTCTTCAAAGGCGGCCTCGCACAGGAAGAGATCGGCGTTTCGGGCGGCGTCCTCAAGGCCCTGGCACGAGTCGGTGTCTCCCGAGTACGTGAGGATCCTGCTCACCGCTTTGCCTTCTTTGTCCGGCTCGGTGACCTCGACGCGCAAGGCGTAGGCCTCTTCCACCGGGTGGTTCACGGCATACGGCGTCACGGTGAACGGTCCGAGCTGCACGGATTTGCGTTCGCTCCAGTTGCTGAAGTCGAATTCCTCGTGCATTCCGGGGTCCAGGTCCAAGCCGTAGGCAGTGGCCATGCGGTCGGCTGTCGCGGCGGGACCCCAGACGGGGATCCTGTCCCGTCCCCAGCCGCCCGGCTTCCAGCGGACAGCCACGTGCAGTCCGCAAAGGTCCATGCAATGGTCGGGGTGCAAGTGGGTCAGGAAGATGGCGTCGATATCTTCGAGGTCCGTGTAGCGCTGGATGGCCCCGAGGGCACCGCTGCCGAGGTCCATGACGATCTTCCACTGGCGTTCGCCATCGTGCGCGGTCAGCAGATAGCACGACGCCGGAGAGCCGGGACCGGGGAAGGAACCCGTGCAGCCAACAATGGTCAGTTTCACTGGATGCGGCCCCCGCGGGCCGCGCCGAATTCGTTCACGGTGAACACTGCAGGGTCAACGAAATTGGACGTCCTCGCATGATGGCCTCCCGCGCGGGCGGCTTCCAACATTTCCGGGGTGATACGCGCGAGGCTTCCGGTCGGGTACTGGGCGGCTACATGGTCCACGTGGCGCACGGAGAGGACCTCCGGGCCGAGGAAACGGCGCGCCAGGGTTTCGAACTGCACGGCGTCGCCGGTGGCCATGAAGTCGTGCCGGGGCAGGCCGGGATCGGTGCGCTGGATCCCGTGGGTGGCCAAGGCGCGGTAAACGTCCTTGGCAGTCTCCTCGGCGCTCGACACAAGAGTGACGTCTTCCCCCATGACGAAGGAGATCACACCGGTGAGCAAGGGATAGTGCGTGCAACCCAGCACGACGGTATCCACACCGGCATCCCTGAGCGGTTCCAGGTATTCGTGGGCCGCAGCCAGCAGCTCGGGACCGGTGGTGATGCCGGCCTCCACGAAACTCACAAATTCCGGACAGGCCACCGAGGTGATGCTCAGGTCCGGGGCAGCGGCGAAGGTGTCTTCGTAAGCGCGGGAACCCACCGTGGCCGATGTCCCGATGACGCCGATCCGGCCGGATCTCGTGGCGGACACCGCCCGGCGGACTGCTGGCTGGATCACCTCGATGACGGGAATCCCGTAGCGGGCCGTATAGCGTTCGCGGGCATCGCGCAAGACTGCGGCCGAGGCAGAGTTGCAGGCGATGGTCAGGAGTTTTACGCCGGAGTCCACGAGTTCGTCCATGACGCCGAGGGCATTGGCACGGACTTCGGCGATGGGGAGCGGCCCGTACGGTCCGTTGGCAGTGTCCCCTACGTAGATGATTGACTCGTTGGGCAACTGGTCAATGATGGACCGTGCCACGGTGAGTCCGCCGACTCCGGAATCGAAGACACCGATGGGGCGTGATCCCAGCAAGGGGTTGTGTGCTTTGCTGTTCAGTGTTTCCGGCTTGCACTGGGATTCAGGCGCCGCTGCGGCGCTCTCCCCATCCGATACCGGGTCCGATGCTGAGTTCATGATTCTTAGAGAATAAGCCAAGGCATGTGCTGCAGCCATGACATGTGGCGGGGGCCTCGTGTCTGTTTTGTCACACGGACGGCCAAAAGCCCCGCCAATTCCACTCAGGGCTTCCGGTCCATCGAGGCCATCATGGCCTGGACCAACGATTCCTGGAGCCAAGTAGTGAAGTTGTAGACGAGCGCCAGATAGCTCTCTACGTCTTCGGCCTGGGACCAGTCCTGCATGGCGTGGACGTGGTCAGCATCCGCTTCGTCGCGGATATCGAGGCGCTCCGCCAGCACCAGACGAACATCGTTGAGGGCCATGGACCAGAGTTTCGCCTCTTCCGGGGTGAGGACGAGCTCGTTTCGGTCCAGCCCCATCGCGGCTGCCCGAAGCGCGCCGATTTTTCCTTCCCGCAGCGAACGCTCGGTGAGCTGGCGGAACTCGAGGGACGCGGCGTCGTCGTTCTTCATGACGTTCGGCAAGAGCCGCAACAGGGCGCGATCGGACGGTTCCTTGACGTTCATATCCAGGCCGATCAAGGCCGTCAGGGGATCTTCGTTGCTGGACAGCTGCGGTTCCAGCATTGAAATGACATCGTCCAGGAGTCCGCGCAGGAGTTCGCGCTCGGCGGGCTCAAGGTAGCCGGCGATGCCTTTGAGTCCGTACTTGAAAGCCTTAGCCACGTGCGCCGCCCTTGCGTCCCCGGCCGTCGCCGCTGCTGCTTGCCTTTTCAACCGTTGCCCACAAGCCGAAGCCGTGCATGGCAACCGCGTGCTGCTCCACTTGTTCCTTGCCACCGTACGCCACGATGGAACGGCCCTTCTTGTGGACCTCGAGCATGAGTTTGTTGGATTTGGCCTCGGAATAGCCGAAGTAGCTCTGGAACACATAGCTCACATAGCTCATGAGATTGACGGGATCGTTCCAGACAACCAGGTTCCAAGGGATGTCAGCAGCGCTGAGGACGTCGGTGGACGACTGCTCCGAGACATCCGTCCGTTCCTCTCCCTTTAAGCCTGCGTCTGTCACGGTGCAGGTGGCTGTATAGATGCCGGGGGCTGTGCCGGGGCCGACGGTAGTGGTCATCTGTCCATTCTAATGGTGGTGGACGGGCCCACACTGGCGAGGGACCCGGGTCGAGCGGAGCGAGACCTGGGAGCCAGTGGGTGGCCCACACTGGCGAGGGGCCCGGGTCGAGCGGAGCGAGACCTGGGAGCCGGTGGATGGGCCCACGCCGGCGAGGGGCCCGGGTCGAGCGAAGCGAGACCTGGGAGCCGGTGGATGGGCCCACGCCGGCGAGGGGCCCGGGTCGAGCGAAGCGAGACCTGGGAGCCGGTGGGGACTAGAGTGAATTCGTGAGTAGATCCGTCGCCTGGGACCACCCCCGCACGTCGTTGTACACCGATCACTATGAGCTGACCATGCTGGAAGCCGCCCTCCATTCGGGCGCGGCGCACCGGCGCTCCGTCTTTGAGGCCTTCGCCCGCCGCCTGCCCGACGGGCGCCGCTACGGCATCGTCGCCGGCACCGGCCGGCTGCTTGAGGGAATCAAGGACTTCCGTTTCGGAAACGCCGAGCTCGCGTTCCTCGATCAGCACAAAGTAGTTGACAGGCAGACACTGGACTTCCTCGCCGACTACAGGTTTTCCGGCGACATCTGGGGCTATCCGGAGGGCGAGGCCTACTTCCCCGGCTCCCCCATCCTGATCGTCGAATCCACGTTCGCGGAAGCGTGCATCCTGGAAACGTACATCCTGTCCGTGCTCAACCATGACACCGCGATTGCTTCGGCTGCCTCCCGGATGACCAGCGCGGCCGGCAACCGGCCGTGCATCGAGATGGGCTCCCGACGCACTCAGGAGGAATCCGCGACGGCGGCAGCCCGCGCCGCGGTCATCGCCGGTTTTGGCAGTACCTCCAACCTTGAGGCCGGCCGCCGTTACGGCATCAAGACCGTGGGCACGGCCGCCCACTCGTTCACGCTCCTGCACGATACCGAGCGCGAGGCCTTCGAAGCGCAGATCGCCGCCTTCGGACCGGGGACGACGCTTCTGGTGGACACGTACGACGTCGAGGTCGGGGTACGGACAGCGGTGGAACTCGCGGGTGACAAACTCGGGGCAGTCCGCCTCGACTCCGGCGACCTCGTGGCCCAAGCCCAATGGGTCCGTGAGCTGCTGGACAACCTCGGCAACACCAACACCCGGATCGTCGTCACCTCGGATCTCGATGAATATGCCATCGCAGCCCTGCAATCGGCGCCTGTGGATGTTTACGGCGTAGGTACCTCCCTCGTCACGGGATCGGGAGCCCCGACGGCCAGCATGGTCTACAAGCTGGTCAGCCGGACCAACGATGCCGGGGAATTCGTTCCCGTGGCCAAGGTTGCCAAAAACAAGGCCAGCGTGGGCGGCCGCAAATACGCCCTTCGTAAACTCAACGAACTCGGCATCGCCACCCAGGAGATCGTGGGCATCGGACACCGGCCGGAAGACGACGGCAACGACCGCCCGCTGCTCCAGCAGTTCATCAAGAATGGCGAACTGCTCCCGGGATGGACGGGACACGAGGGCGTGGTCCGGGCACAGGAGCGCCATACTGCGACCATGGCAGAACTCCCCCCGGTAGTCCGGAGGCTGCAGCGCGGCGAGCCAGCTATCCCCACCGTCTACGAGGAGGACTGAATGTCCCGTGCCCTGATTATCGTCGACGTCCAGAACGATTTCTGCGAGGGCGGGTCCCTCGCAGTGGAAGGTGGCGCCGCCACGGCTGCCGCCATCAGCGAATACCTTGACGCGAACCACCAGCACTTCGACCACGTCGTGGCCACGCAGGACTGGCACGTGGACCCGGGCAGCCATTTTTCGGAAACACCGGACCTCGTGGACAGTTGGCCACCTCATTGCCGCGCCGGGAGCAAAGGCGCCGAACTCCACCCGGATCTCGACGCCGAGTACATCCAGGCCTACTTCCGCAAGGGGCAGTACACCGCGGCCTATTCAGGGTTCGAAGGAGTCCTGGCACCCGAAGACGAAGTTCCCATGGGCGAACTCGCGCCCGGTGCCGTCCCCTCCGTCGAGCTGGACGAGGACGCCCTCGGCCTCGACGACTGGCTGCAGAGCCACGGAGTTGAGGAAGTGGTGGTAGTGGGCATCGCTACGGACTACTGCGTCAAGGCCACCGCACTGGATGCCGTGCAGGCGGGCTACGCCGTGACCGTTATCGGTGAACTCACCGCCGGAATCGCGGAGGATCTTGACCAGACCTACGCGGAAATGGAAGAAAACGGCGTCGAACTGGGTCAGAGCTAAGGACCGGGAGCCCTGCGAAGCAGAGCTACTTCCGTCCGATGAACCAATCCTGGAGCTTGCGCAGCCGCGACTGCAATTGCTCCTCGTTTGCCTGCGCGACTGCCGGACCGCCACACACCTCACGCAACTTGTTGTGGACGACGCCGTGCGGGGTACCGGTGCGCGCCGACCAGGCCGCGACGTTCTTTGCGAGCTCATTGCGCAGGTCCATCAGCATGCGGTGATCCGGAACCGCGGGTGACGCGGCGGCAGCCAACGGAGATTGGCGCTTCTTCCTCGACTGCTGATCATGCTGCCGCTGCCGGAGCAACGTTCCCACTTGTTCGGCGTCGAGCAGCCCGGGGATCCCGAGGAAATCAAGTTCGTCCTCGGAGCCGATATCGGCTCCCGTGCCGAATTCGCCACCGTCGAACAGCACCCTGTCAAAGGATGCCTGGGAATCGAGGGCCTCGAATTTGCCCTTCTCCAGGGAGTCCGAGGCCTTCTCTTCGCGGTTGGCCTCGGCCATCAGGCTCTCTTCGGGGTTGAAGAGGCCGTCCGCGTCTTCCTTCTCTGGCCGGTCCAGCGCGTGGTCCCGCTCGGCTTCCATGGAGTTGGCCAGGGCCATGAGGGGCGGCACGGACGGCAAAAAGACCGACGCCGTTTCCCCACGTCTGCGGGCACGGACGAAGCGGCCCACGGCTTGGGCGAAGAACAGCGGCGTGGACGTGGACGTCGCGTAGACGCCGACTGAAAGCCTGGGGACGTCAACGCCTTCGGACACCATGCGGACGGCCACCATCCAGCGCTTGTCGCTCGCGGTGAACTCCTCGATTTTGTGCGAAGCCTTGGAATCATCGGACAAGATCACCGTGGGCGACTGGCCCGTGATCTTCTTGAGCTGACCGGCATAGGCGCGGGCGTCGTCGTGATCCGTCGCAATCACCAGGCCACCGGCGTCGGGCACGGTACGCCGCACCTCACTGAGGCGCTTGTCGGCGGCAGCAAGAACGGCGGGGATCCATTCGCCGCCCGGGTTCAGCGCGGTACGCCATGCCTGGGAGGTGATGTCCTTCGTCACAGCAGCCTCGCCGAGGGAAGCCGCCATTTCGTCGCCCGCGCTGGTCCGCCAACGCATCTGGCCCGAATACGCCATGAACAGCACGGGACGGACAACGTGGTCCCTCAAGGCATTGCCGTAACCGTAGGTGTAGTCCGCCTTCGAACGGCGGATGCCGTCGCGGTCTTCGGCGTATTCGACAAAAGGGATGGGAGAGGTATCGGAACGGAAAGGCGTGCCCGTCAGGGCCAGGCGCCGCGCAGCAGGATCGAAGGCCTCGCGCAATCCGTCGCCCCAGGACAACGCTTCGCCACCGTGGTGGATTTCGTCGAGGATGACCAGCGTGCGTGCGGCCTCGGTCTTGGCCCGGTGGAGCATGGGCTTGCTGGCCACCTGCGCATAGGTCACCGCGACGCCGACGAAGCCCCTGCCGTGCTGGCCGTCGGAATTCTTGAAGTTCGGATCGATGGCAATGCCCACCCTGGCCGCGGCGTCCGCCCACTGCCGTTTCAGGTGGTCGGTAGGAGCGACGATCGTCACGCGGTTCACGCTTCCACTGTCAAGGAGCATTGACGCAATCCGCAGGGCGAAGGTGGTCTTGCCTGCGCCTGGCGTTGCCACGGCGAGAAAATCGCGCGGGCTGGCGTTCAGGTACAGGTCCAGCGCTTCCTGCTGCCAGGCGCGCAGCTTCGGGGCGGTTCCCCAGGCTGCGCGTTCCGGATACGCGGGGGGCAGCGCAGGGCCGCCGAAGAGTGTTTCAGTCACGCGGCTTCCCCTCGACTGGCGTCCGCCTGACTCGCGGCAATCAAGCCGGGGGCCACGCCGCCAGGCACAGCTCCATACAGGCTGCTGCGCGACGCAGCAACGATTCCAAGCAAGGCCGCTGCAGCCAGCGAAACCCAAATAACCACAAAAACACCAATCTGTTCCGGATGCGCCGAATCACGCAGGGCAGCAAACAGGCAGGGGAAATCGCTCCCCCGCCTAATACCAGGAATTACCCGACTACTGGGGCTTACTCGCTACTTGGAGTTGCCCGAGCCGCCTTTGTCTCCGCCGTCGTTACCGGGGCGAAGTCCTTCATAGATTTCTTTGCACTCGGGGCAGACCGGGAACTTCTGCGGGTCCCGGCCAGGGGTCCACACTTTGCCGCACAGGGCAATCACGGGTTCGCCTGTCAGGGCGGACTCCATGATCTTTTCCTTGCGGACATAGTGCGAGAAACGCTCCCGGTCACCGGGTTCCACTTCCTGGCGCACTTCCTCGCGCTCAATGGTTGCAGTGGAAGTTCCGGCTCCGGAAAGCTCGCGCATGGGATCGTTTTCGAATGGGTCCGGAGGCAGCGTCGTCATGCCATCCATCTTAGCCGCTGATGCTTCGCGATCAGATGCAACGCGTCAGATGCTCTGCCATTTCGGCTTGTTGTCATAGGTGTGGCGATAGTAGTCGGCGAGCTTGAGCGAGGACGCCGCAGCCTCATCGATCAGGATGGTGGCGTGCTGGTGCATCTGCAGCACCGATGCCGCGCAGATGGCTGCCACCGGCCCCTCGACGAAGTCCTTCACCGCCTGGGCTTTCTGGGCCCCCGTGGCAATCAGGACCACGTGCCGGGCATCCATGATGGTTCCCAGTCCCTGGGTCACCACGTGGTGCGGAACGTCGTCGATGCTCTTGAAGAACCGCGCGTTGTCCTTGCGGGTCTGCTCGATCAGCGTCTTGATCCGGGTCCGCGAAGCGAGCGATGAGCCTGGCTCGTTGAAACCGATGTGCCCATCCGTCCCCACGCCAAGGATCTGCAGGTCAACGCCGCCGAGTGCCCGCATGGAGTCCTCGTACGCTTGGCAGGCCGCAGGAAGGTCGGCCGCGGTACCGTCAGGGCTGTGGACATTGGCGGGGTCGATATTGACCCGGTCCGTGAATTCACGGCGGATGACTTCGCGGTACGACTCCGGGTGCCCGGGTTCGAGCCCGACGTATTCATCAAGGGCGAAAGCGTGTGCCTGGCTGAAGTCGAGGCCTCGTTCCTGGTGGCGGCGCGCCAGTTCGTCATAGACAGGGAGCGGAGAGGACCCTGTGGCAAGGCCCAGGACGGCGTTCGGCTTTCGAAGGAGCAGCGCCTCGATGGCATCCGCGGCAAGCGCCCCGATCTGCTTGCTTCCCGGAAGGATGACAACTTCCATCGTCCACGACCTTTCTAGCTGTGTTTCCCGGATCGACTGATTCAAACTCGAGGTTATCCCATGTCCCATAACTTGTCATTGTTGCTCATGGAATCAACGATTAACGGTCAATTGCGCGAAGAGCTCCGGCCCGCGCCGGTCAAGCCAGCGTCCGCCGATCCGGACACCCGACACGAACAAGCCCACCCCAAGAACCGTACCAATTGCCAGGTTGATCCATCCCCACAGCGGATCGCCTGTGATCGACTGGACAATCACCAGGACAAGTTCAGGAAGGACCAGGAGGAAAAGCACCGCCATTCCCCCGAACTGGACCGCCAGCGTCTGGGCAACGTTTCCCGGCGGCTTCTTGAACGGGCTGTCACCGGGCAACGGGACGCTGGACGTGTACCGCGCCGACACGATGGAGGCCAGGCCCAGGCCTGTGAATAGCACCCCCAGGGAAAGACCCAGGACACCGGGCAACCAGCCCCATTCTCCCGTCAGGAAAAAGGGCCCGACGGCGAAGATCAACACCACCGGGAGGGCGAATACCAGGCAGGCCAAGGCCCTGCCGAGCCGGTCGTGGATGCCGCGGACCCCGGTGGCCAGATGCAAGGCAAATGCGGTGTTGTCGTAGGAAACATCCGCGGCAATGGACCACGCGAGGACGAAGGCAGCCATTGGCCCCAGGATCACCAGCATGGAGTAGCTTCCGGACTGCCCGGACTGGAACAGGAAGATCACGGGCAACAGCGGGACCACGATCAGCGAGGCCGCGTAGCGCGGATCGCGGATCCAGTAGCTGAGGGAGCGTGCGGCAATGGCCCCCGTGGGATTTGCCGGCAGCAGTCCGAACAAGCCAAGTTTCCCGCCGCGCTTTCCCGACCCACCGGAATATGGCGGAGTGACCAGCGCCCGTTTGAGCAGGGCATTCCAGGCGGCAAACAACACGAGGAGAGTGGAGAGGGCGATCAGGGCCTTCAGGCCGGCGGCACCAACATCTCCGGACGCCAGGTCGCCGCCAAGAGACCAGGAAGCTCCGAGCGGAGTCCAGGAGACCGTCCGGGCAAGTTCGGGGAGATAGCCGGTGGAACCTGACACTCCCCTGAAGACGCTGGCTACGATCGGTCCCATCAGCACGAGTGGCACAAAGACCACAATGCTGCTCACGTCCTTGAAACGGCGGGACGCTGCGAGGCTGGCCGTCGCCGTCGTGGTCACTTTCGACAGGACCACGCAGCTCAGCAAGCCCAGCACGGCACCCAGCAGGGCTCCGAGCACCGCCGGCACGCTTCGCCACCATGTTGCCGCGGTGAATAGCGCCACGAGCATCGTGGACAGCCCGGGCACTCCGATGAATCCGGCGAGGGCAAGCCCGGTCAGCAGTTGGCGCATGGGGATCGCCGACGTCGTGAAGCGGGAAGGGTCGAGGGTCATGTCCGCGGCCGAGGCCATCAGGGGCACCACAGCCCAGGCCAGGATCGCGGCGGCACCACCGAGGACGACGGCGGTATGCGCCGTCTCGGGGTCGCCCCACCGCAGGGCGATGAGCGTCCCCACGAGGGTCGCGACGACTCCCAGCGCATAGAGCCCACCGATCGCGATTCCCACAAGCTGGCCCGGGCTGCGTCGGAAGCCGTTCAGCAGGAGCCGCCACTTCAGGCTCAGAAGGTGCGCAACCATTCCAAGCCCCCCGACTGGTTTCCGCCGCCCACCAGCTGCACAAAACGGTCCTCGAGCGTGGCGCCGTCGCGGACCGCATCTACGGTTCCGGCGGCGAGGACCCTGCCTGCAGCCACAACGGCCACGTGGTCGCACATGCGCTGGACGAGGTCCATGACGTGGCTTGAGACGATGACCGTCCCTCCCGAGCCCACGTAGTTGTCAAGAATTCCCCGGATGTTGGCGGCCGACACAGGATCCACGGACTCAAAGGGCTCGTCCAGCACCAGCAGCCTGGGCGCATGGATGAGCGCCGAGGCGAGGGCAATCTTCTTTGTCATGCCAGCGGAGTAGTCCACCACGAGGGTGCCGGCGTCGCCGCTCAGGTCGAGCGCGGCCATCAGCTCTCCCACTCTGTGGGCAACAACGTCCCTGTCCATGCCCCGAAGCAAGCCGGCGTAGGTGACCAGCTGTTCACCCGTCAAGCGGTCGAAGAGGCGGACTCCGTCGGGCAAAATCCCCATCAGCTTCTTGGCTTCAAGCGGTTTCGCCCAGACGTCCACGCCGTGGATGTACGCCGTCCCGAAATCCGGCCGCAGGAGCCCGGTGGCCATGGACAACGTCGTCGTCTTACCCGCCCCGTTGGGACCAACGACCCCGTAGAAGGAGCCGGCCGGCACATCCAGGCTGATGCCGTCGACGGCGATCTTGCCGCCGAAGCGTTTCGCAAGTCCGCGCAGGGCCAAGGCAGGCACCGGGGAGCTAGGAGGAGAACCGGGAAGCTGGACAGTCATGCAGCCAGCCTAGCCCCGGGGACGCTTCCGGGGGTCGTCCCGGAGGGGGAACTACTGAGCCGTTTTCCGGAGCCACCTCATCCCAAAGGACTAGTCCCCACCGCCACCCTAGCCTCGCAAGCTCGGCCAGGGAACCCTGGCGGCGTGGGCCCACGCCTAGAAGCTGTGCCGCGGAACCGCGCGCTGATACTGCGGTGCCCAATCCAAGGGGAAGCCGAGTTCAAAAGCCGCACGAAGCCACCAGTGCGGATCGCGGAGGGCTGCCCGTGCCATGAATACGCCGTCGGCTTGGCCCGTGGCCACCGTGTGTTCGGCCTGTCCTGGGGATGTCAGGAAGCCGACTGCCCCGGTGGGAACCCCTGCTTCGCGCCGGATCTGTTCCGAGAATCCCGTCTGGTATCCAGGACCCGCCTTGATCCGCTGATGGGCCACAGCGCCACCGCTGGAGACGTCCACCAAGTCCACGCCGTGCTCGGCCGCCGCCCGCGCGAGGCGCACAGAGGCGTCAATGTCTACGCCACCCTCGGCCCAATCACTGGCGGAAATCCTTAGCAACAACGGCATCGAATCAGGGATGACAGCACGGACGGCATCGATGACCTCAAGCATCAAGCGGTTTCGGCCGGCCTCGCTGCCTCCCCACGAATCGTCGCGCTTGTTGATCAGGGGGCTTTGGAATTCGTGCAGAAGGTAGCCATGCGCGCCGTGGATCTCCACAGTGTCGAACCCGGCATCCACGGCCCGTGTGGCTGCCGCCGCGAAATCCGAAATCACGGCGTGGATGTCCGCTTCGCTCAAGGCAAGAGGCCGTGCAAGCCCGGAAAACGCCTCGTTACCCGGACCTCGTGCAACCCACCCGCCGTCGGACTCCGCTACGGATCCGCTCTCTTCAGCGAAGGGCCAGTAAGTGGAAGCCTTGCGGCCGGCGTGCGCCAACTGGACGCCGATCTTGCCGCCCACGGCACTGTTGCGGTGGACGAAGTCCACAATCCGCTCCCAAGCGGCGGCCTGCTCGTCCGTGTACAGTCCGGCGTCCCGCGGGCTGATCCGCCCCTCGGGGCTGACGGCCGCCGCCTCCGTGAGCATGAGGGCTGCGCCGCCCGTGGCAAACGCTCCAAGATGCACCAGGTGCCAATCGTTGGGTACGCCGCCCCCGCCGTCGGGCGAGCAGCTGTACTGGCACATCGGGGAAACCCAGCCACGATGCGGCAACGTCAAAGAACGCAATTGAAGCGGGCTGAACAACGCCGGCTGCGTCATTAGAAGAGGACCCGCGCCAGACCTTGCCGGGCCTTGGCCACTCGTGGGTCCGAAATGCCGACGACGTCGAACAGTTCCAGCAGGCGCACACGCGCCGTCTCACGCTCGGGACCGAAGTTGCGGCCGATGAATGCGATGATGCGGTTGAACGCGTCCTCGATGTGCCCACCCGAGATGTCGAGGTCGGCCACCGTGAGCTGTACGTCGATGTTGTCCGGCTCCTCCGCCGCCCGCTGACGCATGGCTTCGGCTTCCGTTGCCGTCAGGAGCTCGAGCCTGCCCATCAGTTCCACTTGGGCGAGTCCGGCCTTCGCCTCGGCATCAGCCGGTTTCTCGGCCAGCGCCTGGCGGTAGGCCGTGGCCGCAGCGGCGTAGTCTCCGGCTTCAATGGCATCGAAGGCTGCCTGGTGCAGCGGCGGCAAAGGACGGGCCTCCGCGCCAGCGGCGCCCGCGCCGATACTGCCCGTTACTCCGTTGGCTTCAGCCACCTTGAGGAGTTCATCGATGAGGCTGCGGATTTCCTGGTCCGAAGCGGGCCCCTCGAAGAGCGGCACGGGCTGGCCCTTCAACACGGCGACGGCGGTGGGGATGGCCTGGACCTGGAATGCCTGCGCAAGCTGCGGGAACGCATCAACATCCGCTGCGGCCAGCACGACTTTGCCCGCGTAGCCTTCAACCACCCCTTCGAGGCTGTGGAGGAGGGTCGAGGCCTCCAAGGAGCGGTTGGACCACAGAAGGAAGAGCACGGGAATCTGGGCGGACAGCTGGACGAGGTCCTGGAAATTGGCCTCGGTGGCATCTACGCGAAGTGGCTGGCTGCTTCCGGAGCTTCCACTAGAGGCAGCCGGGACACCGCTCGGTACCGCCGGCGCAGGGCGCCGCAATGCAGAGAGGTCGACGGCGCCGCGCAGGTTGAGCTGGCTGGCAGCGGCTGGAGAGACGGGACGGGATCCTGGCGAACTCATACCGTCCACTCTAGCCGCTGCGCCAACAGCATTTGCCTACTGGAAGCTGGCTCCCACCAGGCCGCGGACCGCGGCAACGAGCTTCATGGGAGCAGTGGAGCCTGCCGGCGGAACGTAAATGGCCACCGACTCCGCGAAGGTCTGCACGAGGCCCACTTTCGTTGAATCCCCGCCCGCAAGCACTGCTGCAGCTTTCTCCACGCCGATGGTGTCACCGTCGGCCTTGGGCTTGCTGGTGAAAGCGAAGTCCAGCTTTCCCACCACCACGGCGCCGCCGTCGGAGGTCCGGAACACCGCTGTGTCCGCCGGAGAGGGCGTGTGCGTGAAGGTGAAATTGCCGTTGGTGCCGGACTTGACGGTACTCGCCTGGTAGTCCAGGACATCGGCGATGTAGGGCGAATTGGTGCCTTCCACGAGCTTGTCCTTGAACGCCGAATCCGCCTTGGTCAAGCGATCGCCCAGGGCGGCCATCGCTTCGGTCCCGCTGTACTGCAGCCCGGACTTGTCTCCGGCCGCCATCTGCGCGGTTCCGCCCAAGGGGATCGCCGGGAAGGACGTTCCGGGCTGCAGCGGGGACGTGCTCTTCAGCTTGTAGTTCTCCCGCGGCGAGGCCTGCACGAGAGTCAGGACCTGGGGAACTACGTTGCCATCGCCCTGGGTCAAGGCGATCACTGTGCGTGGCCAGGTCCGCTGGGTGGAGATGACGCTGCCCAGCAATTTGCTGGACCGGACGGGCATCCGCGCCTCGTGCGTGGCAACCTGGGAGCGGATCTTGTAGTTCTGCGTACGCACCTGAAGTTCCGTGCCGTCAACCCTGGGGGCAAGCTTGGAGGCGTCACGTGCAGCATCTCCAGCCGCAACTGCGCCGGCGACCTGGTCCAGGATGCGCTTGAGCTGCGCGTCCACCAAGTCCGGGGCGGTCTGCGCACCGGCGGTCCCCGCAGGGCTCGCCGTCGCGGATCCAGTCGGAGAAGTCGCGGATCCGGAGGGAGAAGGAGTCTCGGCCGCTTGGGCGCCTGCCGCGGTGCCACCGACGAGGGCCGTCACAACAGCTGCGGCTACAAGCGAAATACGAAGTGCGGGTCCACCGCCTGTGCCCTTTTTGGTGTCCTCGGCGGGTGCGTCTTCGCCGGCGATGTCCTTGTTGGCCTCCTTGGCGGTGCCTTCGCCGACGGCCTCCGGGTCGGTTTCCGTGTTCCCGCCGCCCTGTGGACCGTTCGGGCGGGAGCCCGTGCCCCGGCCCCTGGTGAACTTGCTGACGAACGGCAACGCCGCACCCGCCGCGATGAGGATCGCGCCAATCACAATGAGCGGGACGGCCCACGGCATGGTGGCATCATTGGCGAACGTTATGGCGACCGACGACGGCGCCGGCTTGGTTCCGTCGCTAGCCAGGAGGAGGGACCAGTTGCCACTCGCGGGAGGGGTAAAGGTGTAGTCCAGCTGTCCGTTGGCGTTCTCGGTTTGCACCCACAGGTCCGATCCGGCAGGCGACGGAGCGCTTGCTTCGCCGTCGGTGCCGGCGACCTGGAGGGACTTGCCGTCCTCGGAGACGCCGGTGATGCTGTTGTGCGCGGTCTTGCCAACCCACGCATCGACGTCGTCGGGACGTCCGACAGCCAACACGAACTTGCCGTCGCCCTTGATGCTGATTTGTCTGGGACCACCCTTGTGGGTCAACACGTCTTGGGTGATCACGGTCAGCGGAGCGGCTTTGGAGTCGCCGGGGGCGGAAGCGGTTACGGTCTCGGCCGGGGCCCAAAAGGTCAGCTGGCCAATGCCGGCCAACAGTGTCAGCAGGCCAAGCAGCACCAGCGAAACTGCAGTCTTCAATCGCACAGGAATACCAATCATCAGCGGTCGTTGAACTTCAAGGGTAACGGTTTTGTTACCAAGGAGTCAGTTCGGGGCCCTCCCGAAGGGCTTCCCGCGGCACGGCTCACCCTCTAGAATTCGCCAATTCCGGCCTGCTGATAGTGTGGCGAACAACATGACATCGGGCACTCCTGGAGCCTGACCGCGGAACGAAAAGGCAGCTGAAGCACGTGAAAGAGCGCAAGGATCCCACCCCCGCCGGACAAGGACCGGGGACCGGCCCGGATGGCTTGGCCGATGGGTCTGGCCGGGACGGCAGGGATCACGGCGAGGGCCTGATGGCGCCCTTCGTACGCCGCCTCCGCCAGCCCATTCCCGGCGCCCAACCACGGGTCCGCTTCGAAATGCCTCCCGAACTTGAGCACGATGCAACAACCGAGCCCGCCGAGGATGAATCCGACGGTCCACGCTTCGGTTCCCCCGGCCCGAGGATGTCCGCGCAACATCCGCTGTATGTCGGCTTCATGGGCACGGCCGGCGTCGGCGTCGCCCTCATGCTGTATTACATCGGCACCAATACCGTCCAACTGCTGTTGTGGATAGTTACGGCCCTGTTCATCGCCCTGGGACTGGACCCCGTGGTCCGCTGGCTCGAAGACCGCAAGGTGCCGCGCCCTGCCGGCGTCGTCATCGCCGTCGGAGTCCTCGTTGCCGGAGTAGCGGCGTTTTTCGCCACCCTTATCCCCACCATCGTGGAACAGGTCTCGCAGATCGTGCGGCAGGCTCCGGACTGGATCCGGGGCTTCGTGGATTCGGATTTCTTCCGCTCCCTCGACAGCCAATTCGGCGTGCGCGACAAGATCAGCCAGGAGCTCGACAAGTTCGTCAAGAACCCCGACGCCATGGGCGGTATTTTCGGCGGCGTCGTCGGTTTCGGATCCACGGTGGCCAACGGGGTCTTCGGGACGCTGATCGTCCTGGTCCTCAGCCTGTACTTCCTCGGTGCCCTGCCTGCCATGAAGAGATGGGGATACCGGCTCGCACCGCGGTCACGCAGGCCCCGGGTGGAGGCGCTGTCCGAGGAGATCACACGCTCGGTGGGCAACTATGTGATCGGCCAGGTTTGTGTTGCCTTGCTCAACGCGTTGTTCGCGTTCATCGTCATGAGCATCCTGGGAATTCCGTTCAGCGTCCTGCTGGCTTTCGTGGTTGCCCTGCTTGCGTTCATCCCCTTGGTGGGCGGAATGATTGCCGCTGTGGTGGTCATCCTGGTAGCCCTGACCGCCGGCTGGCAGACCGCCGTGATCTACGCAATCTGCTACTTCGCCTATCTGCAGTTCGAGGCTTACTTCATCTCCCCGCGCATCATGCAGAAGGCCGTTGCCGTTCCAGGTGCTGTTGCCGTGATCTCCGTGATCGCGGGCGGCAGCCTACTGGGCGTGCTCGGCGCCTTGATCGCCATCCCGACGGCGGCAGCCATCATGCTGCTGATCAAGGAAGTCTTCATCGTCCGCCAGGACCGCCACTAGGCCGTAACCATTTAGAACGGGGGCCATTAGGCCGTCGCCACTGGGCCTGTCCAGTGGCGCGGCAGGCCATCGGGCCCGGCACCGGCTTCCGTCACGTCGTCCACGATCTCGTCCAAGACCCGGGCCGCGTACTTCTCGCCGACCCATAGGTGCTTGGCTCCGTCGATCCCCAAGACCCGGGCCTGCGGCACCAAGCTGAATCGTTCGGCGGCCTCGGCGGGCTGAAGATAGTCGTCGTGTTCCGGAACCAGGACTGTCAGCGGCTTTCCCGAAGCAGCCCATTCCTTCAAGTGCACGTCCGTCGCCCGGTGCAGCGGCGGAGACAGCAGGATGGCTCCCTCCACTTGGGAAGCCACCGGCTCAACGGCACCGTACATCAAGGCCAGCTCGGTGCCGAAGGACCAGCCAACCAGCCAGCGATGAGGAAGCCCGCGTTCAACCGCGAAGCGAACAGCAGCCTCGACGTCGTACCGCTCACCGATTCCTTCGTCGAACTTCCCCTGGCTGGTACCCCGAGGCGAATGCGTTCCCCGCGTATTGAAGCGCAGAACCGCGAGGCCGGCCAGCGCCGGAAGCCGATAGGACGCCTTCCGGTAGACGTGCGAATCCATGAATCCGCCGTGCGTAGGCAAGGGGTGCAGCGTAATAAGCGTGGCCGAGATCTCTCCGGACTCCGGCAGCGCCAGCTCACCCACAAGCAACTTGCCGTCTTCGGTGAGGAACTCCACGTTTTCGCGGTGCGCCGGCAATACGGTTGATGCCCTGATGTCCGTGGCAGACTCCGGCTGGCTGAAAACGAGGGAAGCAGGATCGAAACTCATGTTTCCAAGCTTAAGTGCTCGGCGGCGGGGCCGTCGTCGTGGAATCCCCGCTTTTGGCCGTTCGCGCTGTCCGGATTCGTTGTCTTTCCAGGTATTCCGAGGCGCCACCCCGGCCAAAGGTAGGGAGATTCAGCGGGCCATCTCTAATGCTTAGCGGTACCTGTAGGTTCGGCCTGTCCAGCAGTTGTTGTGCCAGTGGCGGCGTTCCGCCAACCCCGCGGCATCGCCGAAGAGGTGCGTCTCGGACCACACCACCAAGTGGGCGATTCCGGGCATGATGGCCATCGAACAACCGGGACATATATAGGTCTTCTCGGCATTGCGTGCGGTCATGGTCCGGACCATCCAGTCGCCGTCGGGGGCGCTTTCCCTGCGGGCAATGCCCGAACGGGCACGTTCCAGATCCAGTTCCGGCGACTCGCCTGTCCGTTTCCAGCTTGCCTTGGCTGATTCGGTGCGTCGGGGGCGGTTGGAGCGGGGCATGACTCCATTCTGCCCCAGTCGCTAGTTGCGCGCGGCAGGAAGCTGCCGAGGAAGTAAAGTGGAGCGGGTGCGACTCGTCATAGCCCGTTGTTCCGTAGATTACGTTGGCCGCCTCAAGGCCCACCTTCCGCTTGCCACCCGGCTTTTGCTCGTCAAATCCGATGGTTCCGTGCTGGTCCACTCCGACGGCGGCTCCTACAAGCCGCTTAACTGGATGAGCCCGCCCGCTACCCTGCGGGTGACCACGCCGGAGGAGACTGAGGTCGAAGAAGGCGTGGTGGAGCAGTGGACCGTGCAGTCGGCCAAGACCGATGACCGGCTCATCATTAACATCTACGAGCAACTCCACGACACGTCCCACGACCTTGGAACGGACCCCGGGCTCATCAAGGACGGCGTCGAAGCCGATCTGCAGCGACTGCTCGCCGAGCAGATCGAAACCCTTGGTGCCGGCTATTCGCTCATCCGGCGCGAGTACTTCACTGCCATCGGTCCGGTGGACATCCTCGCCCGGGACGGCGACGGCAGGACAGTCGCCGTCGAACTCAAGCGGCGCGGCGACATCGACGGCGTCGAGCAACTCACGCGCTACCTTGAACTGCTCAACCGCGATCCGCTGCTGGCCCCGGTGCGGGGCATTTTCGCCGCCCAGCAGATCAAGCCGCAGGCAAAGGTCCTTGCCAATGACCGCGGAATCGACTGCATCACGCTGGACTATGACGCCATGCGCGGCGTAGACGACAGCGAGTCGCGCTTGTTCTAGGCGTCCCGGCCCTCATCCCGCGTAGACCGGGTCAGGCGCGGGCCACGGCAACTAGAATCAAAGCATGACTGTCCCAGACCGGCCTCTGTCTTCTTCTGCGCCTGTGCGCCACTTGATTACCGGAACCATCGTCAGCGACGGTGCGGTGATCGAAGACGGCCTGGTAGCGGTGGAGGACGACCGCATCGCCTTTGCCGGTCCGGCCGCCGAATTCCACGAAGCAGCCTTCGAAGGGTTCGAGGAAACTCCCCGTACCGATTTCCCTGCTGAGCGGTACATCGTTCCCGGATTCGTGGATGTGCACTGCCATGGCGGCAACGGAGGCGACTTCCCCGGGGCCGATGAATCCTCGGCTCGCAAAGCCATCGATTTCCTGCACCGCTCCGGTACCACCACCCTCCTCGCCAGCATGGTCACGGCACCACGGGAGGATCTGCTCCGCGGCATCGAGCTTTTCGTACGCTTGGCCGATGAAGGACTCGTAGCGGGAATCCACCTGGAGGGGCCTTTCCTCTCCCATGCCCGCTGCGGCGCCCAGAACCCCGCCTATCTGCTGGAGCCGGACCTGGACCTCATGACCGAGCTGGTTGAAGCCGCTGCCGGCAAGCTCGCCACCATGACCTACGCCCCCGAACTTCCCGGCGCCGCGGCGCTCGTGGACCTGATGACGTTCCACGGAGTGACGCCCTCTCTCGGCCACACGGATTGCGACGACGCGACGGCGGCAGCCTCGCTCACTGCGGCGCGGGAGGGTTTGGAATCCGCTGGTTTCGACGGCGTCAGCTCTTTGCCGACTGTCACGCACTTGTTCAATGGAATGCCTCCCATGCACCACCGCTCCCCCGGGCCCGTGGCTGCGTCCCTGCGGACGGCCCAGGAAGGCAAGGCCGTCGTGGAACTGATTGCGGACGGCACCCACCTTGACCCGAGCACCGTCGCAACCGTTTTTCAGCTCGTAGGCGGCGCAAACGTTGTCCTCGTGACCGATTCAATGGCGGCGGCCGGACTCTCCGACGGAAACTATATGCTGGGGCCCTCCCCGGTGACCGTAACGGACGGCGTGGCTACCTTGGATGCGACGGGATCCATCGCCGGTGGCACTGCCACCATGCTCGACGTCGTCAGGCGCACCGTTGCGGCCGGCGTCGGGCTCGCCGACGCGGTTGCATCGGCGACGGCGGTTCCCGCCGCCGTCCTGGGGCTCTCCGATGAACTTGGCGGCCTTCGCCGGGGCCTGCGGGCCGATCTCGTCGTCGTGGACAAGGAGCTCCGACTCGCGGGTGTATTGCGCAATGGGGATTGGCTCGCATAGGCCGAATTTGCAGACTCCCAATGCCGCATCCCGTGGCGGGCGCGCTTTCTTCCGTTACCTTCTTTTTACTTAAAATTTGTCGGAATTCCCCAGCAGACCGTTGACCTCCAGTATCCGCCATGAAAGTGTTGTAGCAGTCTTTGTGTAGGTGTGATTCATGCTCGCAAGACGTGTTGCGAGCGTGAAGCTCCTGCTAAGCCAACCAAGCTTTGCTTGGACGGAAAACCAGGTCTTCTCGCGGAGTAACCAAGGCCGGCACGCGGTGTGCCGGACTTAAAAGTTCCACAATGAGGAGAAACAAAAATGGCACTGGGCACCGTCAAGTGGTTCAACGCTGAAAAGGGCTTCGGCTTCATTACCCCGGACGACGCAGAAGGCGACGTCTTTGTCCACTACTCCGAGATCCAGACCGGCGGATTCCGCACGCTCGACGAGAACCAGCGTGTTCAGTTCGAGATCGGTCAGGGCGCAAAGGGCCCGCAGGCCACCGGCGTAACCGCCGTCTAGTTTGACTCTTTGAATTCTGCCTGGCAGGTTCAAGGAAGGGGTTCCGCACAGGTTGCGGGACCCCTTTTCCTTTTCAGGCAACGAGGGTGCGGAGAAGCCTTGCAGTTTGCCGGACGGACAGTCCTGGCAAATATGCCCGGCTGAGGGCGGCGCCGATCGCGGGAATCTCCAGACTGTCTTGGTAGTACATATACAAAGTCCTGTACTCCGGCTGGAACCTCGATTTGAAGCGGGCCAGCGAGCGGAATCCGTAAACAGGCTCCAAGGTCCTGCCAACGAGGTCGAGAATGCCCGCCAAGCCGGCTTCCCCGCCGGAGAATTCCTCGGTCTCCCCGGCCAAAGGCGAGCCCGACAGGGAAATGACTTCCACTCTCTGTCGCAACTCGTGGACCGCCGAGGCAATCATGAATTCCATGAGCCCAGGGAAGGCGTCGCTGCGCCGACGCATGAAGTCCAATGTCCAGCTGATCACCTTTCCGTCACGAAACACCGGAAGCCAGCTCGTGACCCCGTAGACAAGACCTTTGCCGTCAACGGCTATGCAGCAAAGCACTTCATCGTCCATCAGCTCGTCGAGGGAACCCAAGGTAAAGCCCATTTCAGGCACTTTTTTCCTGGCAGCCCACTCTTCCGAGACTTCTCCGAGTTGGGAGCGTATGTGTTGAGGAAAGTCCGTATAGCGTCCCCACCGGGCTTCAACGCCGGCCTTCAGGGCACGGTTCCTGGCCGTGCGGACGTTTTGCCACGCTTTGCCCGTGAACTCAAGGTCGCGGATGGAGAGCCTGGTTTCCTGGGCGACCGCAATTCTGCGAAATCCCGTGGATTGCAGCATCGGCCACAATTCCTCAGTGCAGGAATAGAGGCACGGCACCAATGCATGGTGCGCGCAATAGTCCAGGAATCCCTCGGTCGCGGCAATGGCTTGTGGAGGATCACCAAACGGACCGGCCAGGGTCAGTGCGACGTTTCCATGCTGCTGGTAGGCAATACCGGCGTCCATTCCGGGAGTGAACCAGAACTTGTTCGGCTCCCATAGCGCCATCCACGACAGGGACTCCCCGCCGCGTTTGACCAAATCCCTGGCCGCCAAGCGGGCCGGATCGTCACCGCCGGGGCCGTGCTGCCGTTTGAGAAGCAGCGTCCACACCGCGCCCATGGCCACGAGCCAGAAGATGATCCCCGACCACGCGAACAATATCGACTCGGCGGCGCTTCGCTCTGCGAACACGCGGCCGAAAGCCGTGGGTATCGGCAAGGGAAGATACTGTCGGGCGAGTTCCGCAATGAGGCCCAGGATGCCGCCGTCGTGCGCCAAACCGCCCGAGCCGAGCCAGGCCCCGGTGTAGCCACTCGCCAATATGAGCCATGTACCGCCAACCAGCCACGCCATCTTGCGGCGTAGCGGCGCCCTTGAGCCCACCACAAAGTTGCCCCTGAACAGGAAAAGCAGAACCGCCAGGATAAGGGGAACCAGGGCGAGGGTTAGAATGTGGAACACCGCGGAGCCCATGACGACGGTACGGCCCCCTCTTGGAAAATGCGGAATGCTGGCAAACAGCACCAAATAGGCAAAGGACAGCGCCACCACGCCGAGTTGCACGCTGATGGCGATTTTCAGGGCCAAGCGCCTTCCCTGGCGCATGCCCACCGCGCAGATCAAGAGAAGCAACGCGGGTACCACCGCGAGGGCCACGCCGGCGGGCCCGGGATAGCCCTGGCGTCCAAGTTGAAGGCAGTTGATGTCCACCGTTCCGCCGCAGTTGGCCTGCAATTGGTTGAGCGTCGGTACGGGGTTCAGGACCATCTCGCGGAGCAACGCCAGCGGCCCCGCAGGGCTCCGCACCGCGCCTGCCACTAAAGGCCCGACGCCGAAAATCGCCACCATGAGCGACAGCAGGTTTCGCGTTTCGCGCCTGGTCGCCCGGTGGCTCGGTTGAATGCCGTGGTCGAGCTGGAGCCACAGACCGGTTCCCAGCCCGAGTACGGCACCGGTCAAGGCCATGACAGCCGAGGGGTCGCCAACATATAGGACCAAGAGAAGCGCCAGGGACACAACCGTCGCCCTCAGGCGCCGACGCCATAGAGTCGGTAAAAGGCCGCTCGCCGCCATCGAGACGAAGAGGGTCGCCGGAACGGGCCCGGAGGTCCTGGCATCCATCATCCGTCCCAGCCAGCCGTCGTCGGCGTAGGCTGCCAACTGGACCACCAACAAAAAGGCGGTGACCGCGGCAAACTGCCCGCCAAGGAACCCGGCCGCGGTGCGGAACCACCCCAGCTTGCGCTCTGAAGAACCTAGAAGCACGACCAACAATAACGAGGTCATGACGTAGTCGAAGGGGTTGGCGGCAAAAAACATCGAGGTCCAGATGGACCACCAGTCCCCCGACTTCAACCCTCCACCGCTCACGCTCGAAAGATGCCGCAACACATCAGGGCCGTACCCGAGATCGGAGTCGAAGATCGCCGGAGTGAGAAGGTACAGCGCGAGCACAATCACAGTGAACGGGATGGCGCCAATATGGGCAGCAACGTTGCCTAGGATGGCGCGGGCGAGGGTTGCCACCATCTTCCGGGCGGGCTTGGCATCTCCGGGGTCAGCCGCCTGGTCCTTGGACAACTGGGCTTCCTGGGTACTCACTGGACGAGTCCCCACCGGGGGGCTAGGAATTCCATTGCTGAAGGAAGCTCTTGCACGGCCACGGCCCACGAATGGCCGGCTCCGGAAACTGAAGCATGCCTGATGTCGAACCCCGAAGTGCGGGCGGCTGCCGCCAGCTCGGTGGCGTAACGGACGAATTCGCCGTCTGCAGCCCCGACGGCGAAGAACCCTGCAAGGCCGTCATAGCGTCGCTGTCTCATCAGGTTCAACGGCGTGAGGGCGTCGAAGGCGGCAGAGTCCCCGCCAAATGCGGTCTGGATGGTCCGCTGGCGATCAGGACCAAGTGAAGGCTCCCGCTCTCCCGAGAAGGCGATGAAGGAAGGGTAGATTTCCGGATGCAGCGTGGTCATCTGCACGGCACAGGTTGCACCGAAGGAGAACCCACCCACCGCCCACTTCCTTGGGTCGGCGGAAACCTCGAGCGTCGAGTTGATCCAGCGCGGAACATCGATCGCGAGGTAGGTGTCGGCACGTGCGATCCGGCTATCCATGCACATGGTGTTTGCGGTATCGGAGCCGTTTGGATCGACCACCACGACGACGGGCGCCACGCCTCCGTACCGGGCGGCGAAGGTATTCATGGCCGGTTCAAGCAGGCCGCCGCTCAACCAATCGGCGGGACGTCCAGGCTGGCCGGCAAACAGGACCAGCACGGGTAGTTGGCTGCGATCAGCGGCTTGGTAGGCCGGTGGCAGGTAAATGAAAGCGTCCTGGGCCTTGAAACCGGATTCGATTCCGGGAATCGGTGCCCTGCGGACGATTCCCCCGTCAGGCAGTGACACCGGCAGGGTTCGGGAAAAACCCCTTTTGAACCCCTCTTCAAGCTGCGGGATCCGTCCCACGTTGTGGCCGAAGAGATCAGCCGCCGTGTGGTTGAGACCGAAGTAGCTGTTGATCTGAAGAGCGGAGAGGAGCAGCACCGCGACGAACGAGACCCCTGAGGCGCTCCTGCCGCGCCACGAGGAGCCAGGGAGCCTAAAAAGGAAAAGGGCCAACGCGGAGAAGGCAACTGTCGACCAAACGAGGACATCGAAGGGGAGATCCTCCGGGAACACGGTCAGGACGTTGACGAGCAGCCAATGGATGACTGAGACGACTCCACTCGCCACGGCAAGCGAAATAACTGTGAAAACCAACCAGCGCCGGTCTCGTCGCAGGAGGAGGAATGCGCTTCCGGCAATTCCAGCGCCAAGGATGGTCCAATAGAACGGACCATCAACAAGGCTCAGGTTGCACAGGAATTCCACTGTCCTCAGCGCCAGGTGCCGACGCCCACCACAGGGCCGGCCTCCAGCCAAGACGACAACCCCGCGTAGGCATCAAATCTCATAGCCAGCATGAACCGCTGGCCTTCATGCTGGAGTTCGACTACCACGACGCCGGGCTGAAGCCTCGTCAGTTCTTCCTCCGTCGGCTTCCGGCGACCCAAGAGCTCCAAGGAGCTGCGGCGGAAGCTGTGTTTTGGACGGAAGCTGAGGGAGAGCAGGCGGAACCACTCGAGCTCCGAGTCCTGATAACGACAAACCCCCATCCGCCAGCTGTTTCCAGCCGTGCAAATGGAGGCGTCGACTGTGCCCAGGGCGCGCCGCAAATTGAAGCGGCGCACCCCGACGAGGCACAGTGTAAAGATCAGCAACGCAAACGCCGTTGCCAAGGCGATGAACGGAATAGCAGAATCGTCCATCAAGGTCGTGCTATCGGATCCCCGCAGTAGCTGAATCGCCCAGCTGGGCGTTGTCAGCGACGATCACCACGCGGTTGTTGTCAACGGAGAAGAACCCGCCGTCCACAACTACTGCAAGGCGGTCTCCGGTAACCGGCTCGATGGCCAGCTCGCCCGCGGCCAGAATGGCGAGGAGCGGCGAGTGGCCCGGCAGGATCCCGATTTCACCATCGCTGGTGCGGGCCTTGACCATCTTGGCCGCACCGGACCACACGAAGTGGTCCGCTGCGACAATCTCAACCTCGAGCTCAGCCATACTACTTGGTCTGTTCCTGGATCTTGGCCCACTGGCGCTCGACGTCATCCAGGCCGCCGACGTTGAAGAACGCCTGCTCTGCGATGTGGTCCAGCTCGCCGTCGCAAATCGCCGTGAAGCCTTCCACGGTGTCCTTGATGGACACGGTGGAGCCTTCGACGCCGGTGAACTGCTTGGCGGTGTAGGTGTTCTGGGACAGGAACTGCTGGATGCGGCGTGCACGCGACACGACGATCTTGTCTTCTTCGGACAGTTCGTCAACGCCGAGGATGGCGATGATGTCCTGGAGTTCCTTGTTCTTCTGCAGGATCTGCTTCACGCGGACAGCCGTGTTGTAGTGGTCCTTGCCGATGTACTGCGGGTCCAGGATGCGGGACGTCGACGTTAGCGGGTCAACGGCCGGGTACAGACCACGGGAGGCGATTTCACGGGAAAGTTCCGTGGTCGCGTCGAGGTGTGCGAAGGTCGTTGCCGGAGCCGGGTCGGTGTAGTCATCAGCAGGCACGTAGATAGCCTGCATCGACGTGATCGAGTGGCCCTTGGTCGAGGTGATGCGCTCCTGCAGGAGGCCCATCTCGTCGGCGAGGTTCGGCTGGTAACCAACTGCGGACGGCATACGTCCGAGCAGCGTGGAGACCTCGGAACCGGCCTGGGTGAAGCGGAAGATGTTGTCGATGAAGAGCAGCACGTCCTGGTTCTGCACATCGCGGAAGTACTCCGCCATGGTCAGCGCGGACAGTGCCACACGCAGACGCGTTCCCGGCGGTTCGTCCATCTGGCCGAATACAAGGGCAGTGTCCTTGAGGACGCCTGCCTCTTCCATTTCAACCCAGAGGTCGTTGCCTTCACGAGTACGCTCGCCAACACCGGCGAATACCGAAGTACCACCGAAGTTGCGGGCAACACGGGTGATCATTTCCTGGATCAGAACGGTCTTGCCGACACCGGCACCACCGAACAGACCGATCTTTCCACCCTTGATGTAGGGGGTGAGAAGGTCGATGACCTTGATACCGGTCTCGAGCATCTCCGTGGAGCCCTCGAGGGACGCGAAGGCCGGAGCCTTGCGGTGGATCGGCCAGTAAGCGTCAGCGTGGATCTCGGACTCGTCAACGTCCAGCGGCTTGCCGAGAACGTTGAAGATGTGGCCCTTCACACCGTCGCCGACAGGCACGGAGATCGGGGCACCGGTGTCCTGCACCGAGGTGCCGCGGACGAGTCCGTCGGTGGCCTGCAGGGCGATGGCGCGGACGAGGTTGTCACCCAGGTGCTGGGAGGTCTCGAACGTGATGGTCTTGGTCTCACCGTTGAGAGTGATCTCAGTGGTAAGGGCATGGTAGATCGACGGGATTGCGTCAGCCGGGAATTCGACGTCGACAACCGGGCCGATGACACGGGCAATGCGGCCGGTGGCGCCGGCCGTTGCAGCTACGTGCTCGGTAGCGGTGGCAGTCATCTCTCTCACTTCACTCAGTAGAAGGCGTGGGGTTAAGTTTATCTATTTGGTGCAGGTGCAGCTTGCGCCGAACCAGACACCGGCGGCTACGCGCTCAGGGCGTCGGCGCCGGCCACGATTTCGGAAAGCTCCTGCGTGATCTCAGCCTGGCGGGCCGTGTTGCGCAGACGCGTGTACTTCTTGATCAGATCGGTCGCGTTGTCGCCTGCCGACTTCATGGCACGCTGGCGGGCGGCGAGCTCGGAAGCTGCCGCCTGTAGCATTGCTGCGAAGATGCGGGACTCGATGTAACGCGGCAGCAGTGCGTCAAGCACCTGCTCCGATTCCGGTTCAAACTCGTACAGCGGCAAAAGCTCGGACTCACTGACTGTCTGCTCTTCAACTTCGAGCGGCAGCAGACGGACAACTGTGGGCTCCTGCGTCACCATCGACTTGAAGCGGGTGTAAACGACGTGGATTTCGTCCACGCCACCCTCAGCGAAGTCGTTGGCGAACTCTTCGAGAAGAGCGCCGCCGATTTCCCTTGCAGTCTTGAATTCCGGTGCGTCCGTTCCGCCGGTCCATACGCGGGAGTACGGACGGCTGCGGAAGTCGAAGTATGCCTGGGCCTTACGGCCAAGCAAGTAGGTCTTGACTTCCTTGCCCTCTGCCCTGAGAAGTTCGTTGAGTCCTTCGGCCTGCTTGAGCACGCTCGCCGAGTAAGAACCAGCAAGGCCACGGTCCGAGGTGATAACAAGGACGGCGGCACGGCGGATCTGCTCCGGCTCGGTGACGAGCGGGTGATCGATTTCGCTCTGGCTTGCGACAGCAGAAACGGCGCGGGTGATCGCGTTTGCGTAGGGCAGTGAAGCTGCCAAGCGGGCGCGGGCCTTACCGATGCGCGAGGTAGCGATCAGTTCCATCGCCTTGAAGATCTTGCGCATCGACGTCGTCGAGCTGATCTTCTGGCGGTAGACCCGGATCTGGGCTCCCATACATTTCCTTTCCTAAGATCCCGATGGATCAGCGGCTAAGGCCCCGGGCCTGCGGATTCCGCAGGCCCGGGAACCAATGCTCTAGCGCTTCTGCTTGACGATCTTTTCCTGGTCGACTTCGCCACCGGAGATCGCTTCGTGTTCTTCGTGTCCGGCACCGACCAAGCGGTTGTCGCCTTCTCCGAAGAAGCCCTTCTTGAAGTCGATGATCGAGGACTTCAGCGCTTCAGCGGTGTCGTCGTCCAGGACGTTGGTCTGCGCCAGCGTGGTCAGGATGGAGGACTTGTGCTTGAGGTGCTCCAGGAACTCGGACTCGAAACGGCTGACATCCTCAACCGGGACATCGTCCAGGTAGCCCTTTGTACCGGCCCAGATGGACACAACCTGGTCCTCTACCGGGAACGGCGAGTATTGGCCCTGCTTGAGCAGTTCCATCAGGCGGGCGCCACGGGTCAGCTGCTGGCGTGAAGCAGCGTCAAGGTCGGACGCGAACATCGCGAACGCCTGCATGTCGCGGTACTGTGCCAGGTCCAGCTTCAAGGTACCGGAGACCTTCTTCATGGACTTCACCTGTGCCGCACCACCAACACGGGACACGGACACGCCGACGTCAACAGCGGGGCGCTGGTTGGCGTTGAAGAGGTCCGACTGCAGGAAGATCTGGCCATCGGTGATGGAGATGACGTTGGTCGGGATGTAGGCCGAGACGTCGTTTGCCTTGGTTTCGACGATCGGAAGACCGGTCATCGAGCCTGCGCCCAGCTCGTCGGAGAGCTTGGCACAACGCTCCAGCAGGCGGGAGTGCAAGTAGAAAACGTCACCCGGGTACGCTTCGCGTCCCGGCGGGCGGCGGAGCAGCAGCGACACTGCACGGTAGGCTTCGGCCTGCTTCGACAGGTCATCGAAGATCACCAGTACGTGCTTGCCGCCGTACATCCAGTGCTGGCCGATGGCCGAGCCGGCGTACGGAGCCAAGTACTTGAAGCCGGCGGGGTCGGATGCCGGGGAAGCCACGATGGTGGTGTATTCCAGCGCGCCGTGGTCTTCCAGGGTCTGGCGGACAGCGGCAATGGTGGAAGCCTTCTGGCCGACACCGACGTAAACGCAGCGAACCTGCTTGGTGACATCGCCCGAAGCCCAGTTGGCCTTCTGGTTGATGATGGTGTCCACTGCGATGGCGGTCTTGCCGGTCTGGCGGTCACCGATGATCAGCTGGCGCTGGCCACGGCCGATCGGAATCATGGCGTCGATAGCCTTGAGACCGGTCTGCATGGGCTCGTGCACCGACTTACGCTGGGTCACGCCCGGAGCCTGGAGTTCCAGTGCACGGGTGGTCTCGGCCTTGATCTCGCCGAGGTCATCGATGGGCTGGCCCAGCGGGTCAACTACGCGGCCCAGGAAGGCGTCGCCTACCGGGACGGACAGGATTTCACCGGTGCGGTGGACTTCCTGGCCTTCTTCGATACCGGTGAAGTCACCGAGGATGATGACGCCGATTTCGCGGACGTCGAGGTTCTGGGCCAAGCCCAGGGTGCCGTCTTCGAAGCGAAGCAGCTCGTTCGCCATGACCGAGGGAAGGCCCTCAACACGGGCGATGCCGTCACTTGCGGCGGTCACGCGGCCGACCTCTACGCGCTCTGCGTTTCCGGGTTCGTAGGACGCCGCGAACTCGTTCAACGCATTACGGACGTCGTCGGCGTTGATGGTCAATTCGGCCATCTGCAGTCCCTGCTCTCCTGTTTTCGTGATCATCGTTGCTCACGATGACCGGTGTTTGTATCAGTTAAGTTGTGCTTGTCTGGCTAGCCAGCGAGTTGCCGGCGGAGCTCGGACAGGCGGGCTACGACGGAAGCATCAAGCACTTCGTCCGCCACCTGGACCCGGATTCCACCGATCAGAGTCGGATCAACGCTGACGTTGACCTTCAACTCGCGGCCGTAGAGGGCATCAAGCCCGGCCTGCAGACGGCTGGCCTGCGCATCCGTCAACGGACGGGTAACGCGGACAGTTGCGATCCAGCGCTGCTGGCGCTTGGCTGCAAGCTTGGCGAAATTGTCGATGAGCTTGCTCGGCTTGACGCCGCGCGGCTGTGACACGGCCTGGCCAATGAGGAGCTGGGCTTCCGGGCTTCCGCCAGGAAGCAGCTTCTCCGCCAGGCCGATCTTGGCCGCAGCACTTGCCTGCGACTCTCCCAGAGCACGTTGTACCTCGTGGCTGGAAGCAACGGTCTGGTTGAAAGCAAACAGATCGTTTTCCAGCTCTTCCAGCCCCGTGATTCCGGAGGCAGAAACGGCCGACTTGTTTTCAGCCACGGCGATGACCACCGTGGCGGCAAGAGTCTCGAGTGCATCGCCGATATCGCGTGCCGATGCCCAGCGCAAGCTGGCCAATCCACTCGCGATTTCCGCAGCATCAGCGGAGACTTTCCCGCCAACCAGCTGCTTGACCAGCGCCGACTTTTCTTCTCCGCTGCGGGAGGGGTCAGTCAGGGCGCGGCGCAAGCCAGCCGAGCTGTCCACCGTTCCCAGGATTCCGAAGAGGTCCTTAGCCAACTGCAGCGAGGCCGTCGGAAGCGTGGCTTCCAACTGCTCCAGCGCCGTGGTCAGCGATTCGCTCGATACACCTGCCATTACTTAGCTGCACCTGCGCTCTGGGTCTCCAGATCTGCGAGGAAGCGGTCCACCACGCGGGCGGCACGCTCGTCATCGCTGAGCGATTCGCCAACGATGCGCTCTGCCAAAGTCGTGGCCAGGGTGCCCACCTCGGAACGCAGCGAGACAACAGCTGCCTGGCGCTCCGATTCGATCTGAGCGTACGCCTGCTCGGTGATGCGTGCCGACTCGGCTGCTGCCTTGGTCTTCAGCTCCGCGAGGATCTGGGCACCTTCGGCTCGAGCTTCTTCGCGGATGCGGTTGGCCTCGGCGCGGGCATCGTGGAGCTGCTGCTTGTACTCTTCGAGAGCTGCAGAAGCTTCAGCCTGGGCCTTTTCAGCCTTGGCAATGCCGCCCTCAATCGCCTCTGCGCGCTCGGCAAAAGTCTTCTCGAACATCGGGACAACAAACTTGACCACGATGTAAAAGAGGACCCCAAAGCCGACGAGCACGACGCCCATTTCCCAGGGATTGGGAACGAGCGGATTAGCCGACTCGGCGGCGCCTTGTGCGGCGGCTGAGATGATCTGCTGATTCATGTTTCACCCGTCCTTATCTACTCGGTTCTGAATGTTCGCTTGGTTCTTAGCGGTTTACTTGAGAACGAAAGCGAAGACCAGGCCGAGGATGGCGAGGGCTTCAGTCAGAGCCAGACCAAGGAACGCGATCGGCTGGAGCACGCGCTGGGCTTCCGGCTGACGTGCAACACCGTTGATGTAAGCAGCAAATACGAGACCCACACCGATACCACCGCCGATTGCGGAGAGACCGTAGCCAATGAGGTTAAGGGAGCCGTTGATATCGCCGTTCATTGTTTTCCTTTCAAGATGCCGCAGTCGCGGCAGGTTGTTTGGTTTGCTTCAACCCCCGAGGGGGAAGATTGAGGGGTTGTGCCTAGTGGCTGTCGGCGTGGAGCGCGCCTTCGATATAGATCGCAGTCAGCAGGGTGAAGACATATGCCTGGAGCACCATGATCAGGGCTTCGAGCATGTACATGGCGACGGCGCCAGCGAGCACGAGCACGGACGCGCCCTTGAGAAGGACGTTTTCCTGCATGACGAGGAACTCGATACCCGAGCCGGCGATCATCACAATGAGGTGCCCTGCCATCATGGTGGCGAAGAGACGGAGGCTGTGGGTTACCGGGCGGACCAGGAAGTTGGAGATGATTTCGATCGGCACGACGATAATCAGGATGGGCCACGGAATACCGGAAGGAACCGTGGCCAGCTTGAAGTACTTCAGGCCGTTCTTCTTGATGCCGATGCCGATCCAGGTGATGTACACGACTACGGCCAGCACATAGGCTCCGCCGACGTGCGAGAAGCTCGGCAGCTGGATCACGGGAATGGCGCCGTAGATGTTGTTCACCAGAATGAAGAAGAACAGGGAGAACAGGAGGGGCACGAACTTCATGAAGTCGCGTCCGCCGATAATGTCCTTGGCGATGCTGTTGCGGACGAAGCCGTAGGCCATCTCGCCCGCGAACTGCAGCTTGCCGGGAACCAGCTGCTGCTTGCGCGCAGCGAGGATGAAGAATGTAGCGATAAGGACGACCGACAGGATCACCAGCAACATCTGCTTGGAGAAGCCATCGCTCGCACCCCACGGCAGGATAGCCGGCAGGTGCATTTGGTCGATTCCGGGAGGAGTGAAGGTCCCTGAATCCTGGGCCGGGAGCGCAAGCACGATCAACGCGTTTCCTCTCTGCAGTGTCCATCATTGGGCGTTGTTGAGGATCCGGCCGCGTTTCTTGCAGCCATTTCCCGTGTGAAATTATTTGGCATTACTGTTCCCGTCCTGGGACGGACCACTGTCTGCTTTGCTTCCACCGGAAGACGAGCGATGACTTGTGAGGCCGTGCATATGGGAAAGATAGAACCCTCCTGCGGCTCCAAGCAGAGCGCCAAGGAGCACAATCCAGCGAGTCCCCCACAGATTATCCAGACCCCAGCCTATCAAACTCCAGACTATGATTCCGCCAACAATGTAGCTGAAGACGGCGATGCCGGCGTTGTATCCGCCGTCGTTTCCCTCGCTCGCAAACTCAGTGGAATCGCCGGGTTTTGCGGCACTGGGCGTGGTGGAGCGCCGCTTGTTCCTAGGAGTGAACATCGTCGCCCCCCTTGCCTGCTGCGGGGTCGTTGTAGATCTGGAGCCGGGCTTTGCTGAAGCCGTAGATTTCGGCCGCTTGCCACGAGACAACCGTGACGACGGCGCCAATCACGAACCAGCGTCCGTGCAGCCATGCGGGGGCTCCCAAGACGAACAGCACCACCGCGAAGCCGACGACCTTGACAAAGTAGCTGGCGACAAAAAGGCCGACCGCGCCAGAGGGGTTATCCCGGCCGACAAAATGGCCGATCAGGAGGCTGATGGCAAAAAATGCCATCACGATCGCCCCGCCGAATGCGGCAGAAAGGATTCCTACGCCACCGTTCATGACCGCCGCAACAGCCGAGGTGGCCGCGAGAGCCGCCACCGCCGTCGTCGAGCTGAGGAAAAGGAGCCGCAGCCACAGCGAAGACGTGGAGCGCGGGGCAGCAACGCCGCTCGAGTCGGACTGCTGTCCGCCGGCGTTGGAGGTCATGGGGATGCCAATCGTCGTGGCAAAAATGCCAAAGTCTCAAAAGGGTGGGTGCGCGGGCGAGTGACTGTCCGCCCTAGAATTCTACATGAGATAGAACTGTGATGTTAACGCCCTCGTCACACACCGTCTACTGGGCGGCGCGCCCTTTTCGGACAAAGTACGGCCAGGCTGTCACTCCGGCCATGATCAGCGCCGCCGCGATGTCGACGGTGAGGACCATCTCCCAAGGGAAGATGGCAAACGCCAGGCCGCCGAACGCCAGGATGCAGGTCCACACGTACATCATGAGCACCGCGGTGCGGTGGGTGTGGCCGAGCTCGATGAGCTTGTGGTGCAAGTGTCCACGGTCAGCCGACCAAGGCGACTGGCCACGTGCTGTCCGCCGCAATACCGCCAGGCCGAGGTCCAGCAACGGTAGCGAGAGAATCGCGAACGGCAGCAGGATGGGCACGATGGTCGGAATACCGTTGGCACGGTCGTACAGTCCTGAACTGATCTGGCCCGTGGAAACCACACCGGCCGAGGCCATCACGAGGCCCAAAAGCATGGCACCGGAGTCGCCCATGAAGATTTTGGCCGGGAACCAGTTATGCGGCAGAAATCCGATGCAACAGCCCACGATGATGGCCATCAGCAGCGCTGCCAGATCCGAGCGGTCCGTGAGTGTTGCGTTGCGGTGGACCCAATACGCCGTCAGGAAGAACGCAACCCCGCCGATCGCGGCGACGCCGGCTGCCAGGCCATCGAGGCCATCGATGAAATTGACTGCGTTCATGGTGGTCACAATGAGGAGGGCAGTCAGGACGATCCGCAGCGGTTCCGCCTCAATCCGTATGGGCTCCGGAACAAAGGGAATCACGGACATCTGCACGCCCCAGACCGCAACGATGGTAGCCGCCGTGCATTGGCCGATCAGCTTGACCCACCAGCGGATGTCCATCACATCGTCGGCAACACCGACCGCGACGATCACAAGGGCACCTGCGAGGATTCCCCACGGCGCAACGTTCCCATGGAAGATGTCCTTCACGAAGAACGAATTGCTGGCTACCACGAGGGCCACGGCAAAGCCGGCGAAAAGTCCCAGGCCACCGAGTCGGGAAATTGGCACCGAGTGCATATCCCGGCTGCGGATGGGGGCAAAAAGCCGAAGTTTGTTACCCATCTGGCGGGCTACCCACGTAGCGAGATACGACACGACGGCAGCCGTGAGCATCATGAGCGAATACATGATCACGTGGCGGCTCCTGTTGGCGGTGGTGGTGGATTCTGTCCCTGGCGACTAGCTGCCGGCACAACACCTGCAACACCTCTGCGCACCGCCGAATATTGCTGTACTACAGTTGGACACTGTCAAGATACTAGCGGCAACGGCGGCTTTGCTCCGTTTCACGCGCCCCTAGGGCGAGCCGGGAGGACCCTCCCCGCAACTGCCCGGAAGGAACCCTACATGCCTGTCTCCGTTGCCGTAGCGGCTGTCACCTTTGACCGCCCCGGAGAGCTAGCAGTCCTGCTCGACGCCATCAACAAGCAGTCCATGCCCGTGGACACCATTTGCCTCGTGGACAGCGGAACCACCCCTTCGCGGGAGCTTGCTTCAAGCCATCCAAAGGTGGACTACATCCGCTCAGAGGCGAACCTGGGCGGCGCGGGAGGCTTCGCCCTTGCGATCCTCAAGGCAGTGGCCAGCGGCGCCGAATGGGTCTGGATCATGGACGATGACGCCGAACCCGCCGATCCCACCTGTCTCGAAACCCTGGTTCGAGAGGCGGAGGCCCGCGGACTGGATGCCGTCGTGCCGCTCGTCGTGGCCCCCGGCCACCCGGACAAGCTCTCCTTCTTCTTCCGGATTGACGGCAAAGTGACCCACGAGCGCGCCGAAGTCGAGAAGGCGGGGTTCCTGCCCGACGTCGGGCACTTCTTCAACGGTGCGCTCATCCGTTCCACTGTCTTCTTCAAAGTGGGAGTGCCGGATATCCGGCTGTTCATCCGGGGCGATGAGGTCGACTTCATGATCCGCCTCAGGAAAGCGGGAATCCGCTTCGGTACGGTCGCCACGGCGTGGATCACCCACCCGCACGCGTTTTCCGAGACAAAACACGTCTTCGGCGCGCGCTGGCACGTGATCGTGCCGGATTCAGCGTTCAAGCGCTACTTCTACTACCGCAACCGGGGCTATTTGATCCGCCGCTACCGCCGCGGCAAGTCGATGGTGGCCGACGTCGGAGGCTACTTGGGCTATTTCCTCCCCCGCGGTGACTTCCGCGGGCTCGCGGAATGGTTCCGGGCATTTTCCGCCGGTTTGCGGGACAAGGGCTTCGGCCCGCTGGAAGACCAGAAGTTCTAACTGCCCTACTGGGCGCCTCGATTCAGGGTGCTGTTCCTGCCTTGCGGTTCTTGAAGGAGAGCCGACGGCGGACCAGCAGGCCTAGAAGCACCCATGGCTCACCGAAAACCCGGTAAGCGACGCGTCCCGGATGCAGGACGAGTCGCCAGGCCCATTCGAGCCCGAGCCGGCCGAGCCAGCGTGGAGCGAGCTTCTGGAGGCCCGCCAGCTGCTCGATGGCGCCGCCGACCGTGCAGTAGACGGCAGGCGGAAGCTCGTTGAGGCGGCGGTGCAGGACCGATTCCTGCAGCGGCATTCCCAGGCCAAGAAGCACCAGCTGCGGGCGGAATTCCGCGAGCCAGGCGACGGCGGCCTCTTCGCTGGCATCGTCCCAATTCTCGCCGGGCCGCCCCGCAACTTCGGCGCCGGGCACGATCTTGCGGAGGCGTTCCACGGTCTTGCTGTTGGCCTCGGGGCCGGCGCCGACGACGGCGATCCGGCGCAGTCCCTCGACGCCGCCGAGCGCAGGCACCCAGTCGGTGGATCCCAAACGGTATTCCATCAACCCCCCGGCTTCGCCGCGTGAACCTCCGCGGCGTCCAAGTCCCCAGAGCATGGCGACGGGCGCGCCGTCCATCAGCACCACATCGCTGCGTTCATAGAGACGGCGGAAGTCCGGGCTCGAATGAAACAACGTGACGCTGTGCAGATTGTGTCCGAGGACAACCTTCGTGGTGCCGTCCGAAACGTACCCGCTGATGGCCTCGATAAGTTCCTCGGCGCATAGTGCAGTGACGTCTACGTCCAGAAGGGGAACACGATCCCGGACCAGGCTCATTCGGCCCTGGTCTGCGTGTGAACAGCAGTCTCCGTGTGAACAGGGGCCTCCGTGTGAACAGCGGTCTCAGCCTGGTCCACCGGGGCCGTTTCCGGTTCCGCGGCTGACTCAGACGCGGTTTCAGTTTCCGGCGCGGTTTCAGTCTCCGTCGCCGGTTCCGGCGCGGTTTCGCCCAAGGCAAGCACCCCGGGAACAATCCCGCGAAGGCGTTCCAGCGAAATGGCACCATCGCGGACCACGCGGAGCGGCAGGGTGGTGGCGTCGACAATCGTGGACGCTACGGACTCGGTTCCCTCGGCTGGCCGGAAGCCGCCCTCAAGGTACACCTCGACCGATTCGGCAAGCTGGGTCCTCGCTTCGGCGGCTGTCTGCGCGGCCGCCTGACCGGTGCGATTTGCCGAGGACACCGCCAGCGGTCCGGTGCGGTTGAGCAGTTCGAGCGCAATTTCGTCGTCGGGCATCCGCAGGGCCACGGTTCCACGGGTCTCCCCCAGGTCCCAATCCAGGGACGGCTGCGCGTGGAAGATGAGGGTCAGGCCGCCCGGCCAGAAGGCTTCTGCCAGTTTGCGGGCTTCTTCCGAGACATCGGTTGCCAACCCGTCGAGCGCATTGAGCCGCGGGATCAGTACCGGGGGCGGCATATGGCGGCCACGGCCCTTTGAGACAAGCAGCATGGTCACGGCCTGCGGCGAGAACGCGTCGGCGGCAATGCCGTAGACGGTGTCCGTCGGCATGACGACACACTTTTTCTCGCTGATGGCACGCTGCGCGTGCTCCAGGCCTTCGGCGCGTTGTTCCTCTGACGTGCAGTTGTAGCTTGTGGTCACAGCGCTATTCTTTCATTTCCCGGAGGCAGCGATTGCCAACACTGCGCTCGTGGCACGTTCCTTGCCGTTGAGATCGAGGTGGGTGGTGACCTGCGTCCAGCAACCGGCGGCCTTCAGATGTTCGGAAATCCATCGTGCCTGTACCTCGGCGTGCTCCATCACGAAGAAGCCGCCGCCCTTGAGGAGCCGGGCGGCCGAGGCGGCAGCCGCCGTCGGAAGCTCCATCCCGTCCGCTCCCCCGCCGTACAGGGCCTCGGGCGGATCGTGCAGCGCCACTTCAGGTTCGTTCGGAATTGCTTCGGCCGGGATGTAGGGCGGATTGGAAACGACGACGTCGAAAGTTCCGTCGTGTTCGGGCAAGGCATCGCGGAGGTCTCCCTGCACGAGCTTCACCCCGAGTGGCTTCAGGTTCTTGGTGGCCCAGGCATGGGCGAACGTGCTGAATTCGACGGCGTGGACCTCTGCCCCGGGCACTTCGTGGGCGATCGAAGCTGCAATGGCGCCGGAGCCGGTGCCAAGGTCAACCACCTTGGGGCGATTGATTCCCTGGAGGTGGTCGATGACCAGTTGGACCACGGATTCCGTTTCCGGCCGCGGAATGAACACGCCCGGGCCCACGGCAAGCGTGAGGTAGCGGAAGTGTGCGACGCCGGTGATGTGCTGGAGCGGAACGCGCTGTGCCCGCTCGGCCACCAGGTCCGCGTAGCCATCCGGGGCGGCGGAATCACCAAGCAGCATGGCGCGCAGGCGGCCGAGGCCGACACCCAGGAGATGTTCCGCAAGGAGTTCCGCGTCCACGCGCGGAGTGGGGACTCCGGCGTCGGACAGGATGGTTGTTGCCTCACGCACGGCGTCGGCGAGGCTTTGGCCCGGAAAGAGCGTCATGAAGATCCTTGCAGGCTGTTACTCGCCCAGGGCATCCAGGCGGGACTGTTCATCCATTTCGATGGCCGATTGGATGACCGGCTCCAGGTCGCCGTTCATGACGGCGTCGAGGTTGTAGGCCTTGTAGCCGGTACGGTGGTCGGCAATCCGGTTTTCCGGGAAGTTGTACGTGCGGATGCGCTCGGAACGGTCCATGGTGCGGATCTGCGACTTGCGCTGGGCCGAGTTCTCGGCGTCGATCTGCTCCTGCTGATGGGCGAGGATACGGGCACGGAGGACGCGCATGCCGGCTTCACGGTTCTGGAGCTGGGACTTTTCGTTCTGCATGGCCACCACGATGCCCGTGGGGAGGTGGGTAATGCGGACTGCCGAGTCCGTCGTGTTGACGGACTGGCCGCCGGGACCCGAGGACCTGTAAACGTCGATCTTGAGGTCGTTCTGGTTGATTTCGAGCTCTTCGGGCTCGTCCACTTCCGGAAGGACGAGTACACCGGCCGCGGAAGTGTGGATGCGGCCCTGCGACTCCGTGACGGGAACACGCTGTACGCGGTGCACGCCGCCTTCGAACTTCAGGCGGGCATACACGCCTTCCGCGGGATCGTTCGAGTTGCCCTTGACGGCCATCTGGACGTCCTTGTAGCCGCCCAGATCCGATTCGGTGGCCGAGATGAGCTCGGTCTTCCAGCCGCGCGACTCCGCATAACGCGTGTACATGCGCAGCAGGTCCCCGGCGAAGAGCGCAGCTTCGTCTCCGCCTTCGCCGCCTTTGACCTCGAGAATGACGTTGCGGGCGTCGTCGGGATCGCGCGGGATCAGCAATCGCCTCAGTTTCTCCTGCGCTGCCGGGAGCTTCGCCTCGATTTCGTCTACCTCGGCAGCAAATTCGGCGTCCTCGGAGGCCATTTCCTTTGCCGCTTCAAGATCGTCCATGAGCCCGCGCCACCGGTTGTACGCCTCCACAATGCCCTGCAACTGGGCAGACCGCCGCCCCAACTTGCGGGCCAAAGCCTGGTCGGCATAAACAGCAGGATCGCTCAACTGCGCCTGGATAGCAGCATGCTCATCAAGCAATCCCTGTACGGACTCAAACATTTCAAAACCTCTTTCGACTTCTACAAGTCTAATAACTGCAACGCGGGGTCACTTACGGCCCATTCCGAGGGTCCGGATGGGCCGTATCTGACCCCGCGTTGCAACGGGAAGGGGCGGGGGCGGAACATTCGCGCGGCACCAACCGCACGAACGAACCAGCGCCCGCCCCTAAAACAGCTATTTGTCGTTGTCCGACTTGGCTCCAAGAGTCGTCTTCTGTACCTGCATGAGGAACTCGACGTTGCTCCCGGTCTCCCGGATCTTGTTGGTCAGGAGTTCAAGGCTCTGCTGGGTCTCGAGTCCGGACAGGACGCGGCGCAGCTTCCACATGATCTTGACTTCTTCAGGCGAAAGCAGGTTCTCTTCGCGACGGGTACCCGAAGCGTTGACGTCCACGGCCGGGAAGATGCGCTTGTCCGCCAGCTGGCGGGACAGGCGGAGCTCCATGTTGCCCGTGCCCTTGAACTCTTCGAAGATGACTTCGTCCATCTTGGAACCGGTCTCCACGAGGGCGGTTGCCAGGATGGTCAGCGAGCCACCGTTTTCGATGTTGCGCGCAGCACCGAAGAAGCGCTTCGGCGGGTAGAGCGCAGCGGAGTCGACGCCACCGGACAGGATGCGGCCGGAGGCCGGCGCTGCCAGGTTGTAGGCGCGTCCCAGGCGGGTCATGGAGTCCAGGAGGACCACCACGTCCATGCCCATTTCCACGAGGCGCTTGGCGCGTTCGATGGAAAGCTCGGCAACCGTGGTGTGGTCATCGGCGGGACGGTCGAAGGTCGAGGCAATGACCTCACCCTTGACGGTGCGCTGCATGTCCGTGACTTCTTCGGGACGTTCGTCGACCAGCACCATCATGAGGTGGACCTCAGGGTTGTTGGTGGTGATCGCGTTCGCGATGGACTGCAGGATGAGCGTCTTGCCGGCCTTGGGCGGGGAGACGATCAGGCCGCGCTGGCCCTTGCCGATCGGGGCCACTAGGTCGATGACGCGCGGGCCGATCTTCTTGGGATCCGTTTCGAGGCGCAGGCGCTCGGACGGGTACAGCGGGACGAGCTTGGCGAATTCGACGCGGTCCTTGAGCTCTTCGGGCGTCTTGCCGTTGACCGAGGTGACCCGGACGAGCGCGTTGAACTTCTGGCGCGCGGACTGCTGGCTGCGGTCCTCGCCGTCACGCGGGGCGCGGATTGCGCCGACGACGGCGTCACCCTTGCGCAGGTTGTATTTCTTGACCTGGGCGAGGGACACATACACGTCGTTGGCGCCGGGCAGGTAACCGGACGTGCGGATGAACGCGTAGTTCTCCAGTACATCGAGGATGCCGGCAACCGGCAGCAGGACGTCGTCCTCGGTGACCTCGACGTCGTCGACGTCCGGGCCCTGGCCGCGGCCGCGACGGCGTTCGTTGCGGTCGCGGAAGCGGTCGCTGCGGGTGTTCCCATCTCGGTTGTCACGGTTGTCCTGCGGACCCTGGCGGTCGTTGCGGTCGCGACGGTTGCGACGATTGCGGCGGTTGCCGGTGTCATCGCCGTCGTTCGTGTCTTCGCGACGCGTACGGGTGGTGTCGCGGCGTTCGCGCTGGCCGAGTTCGCCGGCCTCAACCGAGGCCTGCTCGCCCTGGCGCGGCTGGGTTTGACGCTGCTCGGCCTGACGCTGTTCGGGCTGGCGCTGCTCGGGCTGACGTTGTTCGGCCTGGCGCTGCTCGGGCTGACGCTGTTCGGCCTGGCGCTGTTCCACGCGGGGCTGTTCTGCCTGGGGCTGCTCGGCAGCGCGGGTCTCATTGGCTTCACCGGTCTCCGCAGGAGCGGCCTCGCCACGACGACGGTTCCGCGTGCGCGGCTGGCGGCGTTCGCCTGCGGCCTCGCTTGCTTCGGCGACGGGAGCGGCAGGAGCCTCGACGGCGACGGCGGGAGCCTCCGCGGTTTCCGCTGCGGCAGGAGCGGCAACAACACCGTCGCTGGTGGCGCGACGGCTTCGGCCACGGCCACGTGCCCGGGTGCCGTCCTGCGCGGGAGCTTCGGTGGATGATGCGGCAGGTGCGGCAGTGGTCTCAGCTTCCGGGGCAGGCGCGGCTTTTGCTGCCACGGCCTTGGCCGCGGCAGGAGCCTTGCTCGTGGTTGCGCCGGCACGGTGGGCCGAGATAGCCGAGACCAAGTCCCCCTTGCGCATCCGGGATCCGCCCGAAATGCCCAGCTGACTGGCGAGAGCCTGGAGCTGCGCGAGCTTGAGGCCTGCAAGGCCGCTGCTCTTAGCGGTTGCGGCCGTTGATTCAGCTGCAGAAGATGTTGTGTCCACAGCTGAAGCCAGCTCAGTGGTTTCTGTCACGAAGGATCCTTCCCCCTCGACGGCGTCCAGACCTAGAGCTGGACGCGATGATTTGTTCTGGACTGCAGTTCAGATCTGCAGCCGTGATTTCGGTCTTGCCGGTTTAGTTTCAGCAGGGCCGGATACTAATACGTCTTCGATGCTCCGGCGGGCGGGGCGCGGGCTGACGGTTCGGGTAACAGAAAGGGTTCTGTGGCACCTGCGACAGGCCGATAAGGAGACGACACCGGCAGACTTCGACACAGTAGGAGACGGGAACGGCATTAAGCCGGGATCCAATGTCAGGGAACTGCCCGCGGTTCTACCGCCAGTGCAAGTCCACTCTAGCACCTTCAACGTCCACTGCCAGTGTCATCACGCGCCACGCAACGTCCGGAGTGTTATCCGCGGTGAACGTGGTGATCATTTCGGCAATCGCCTCGGCTTCGTCCGCGCCGTTGGCCAATGCCAGAACTGTGGGTCCGGCTCCCGAAACGACAGCCGCATGGCCCGAAGACCGCAATGCCTTGATCAGCGCCGCACTTGGCCGCATTGCCTCTGCACGGTAGCTCTGGTGCAGGTAGTCCTCGGTTCCGGCAAGCAGGAAACGGGGGTCGGCCGTCAATGCGTGGATCAGGAGCGCAGCGCGTCCTGAGTTCATGGCCGCTGCGTGGTGGCCGACGGAGGCGGGCAGCAAACCGCGGGCAGTCTCGGTGGACAGTTCGTAGTCAGGCACGGCCACGATCGGGATGACCGATGGGACCACCTCTGCACGGGTGCTGCTGTACTGCTCGCTGTCCTGCCATGACAACGCCAGTCCGCCGAAAATCGCGGGTGCGACGTTGTCCGGGTGCCCTTCCATCTCGCTCGTAAGTTGCAGGATCCATTCGCGGTCACGCTGGTCGGATTCGGGTACCAGGGCGTTGGCCGCGGTCACGGCGGCGACCACTGCCGAGGCCGAGGAGCCAAGTCCGCGCCCGTGCGGGTTGACGTTGTCCGCAATGATCCTGAGGCCGCTGTGCCGGAAACCAAGTCGTTCCAAGGCCGTGTTGAGGGCACGCACGACGAGGTGGCTGGCATCGCGGGGGAGGGTCTCGGCTCCCTCACCGGAGAGCTCGAACTCGAGCTCTCCGGTGGTGAGTGTTTCGACAGTCAGGGTGTCGTAGATCGACAATGCCAGGCCGAGGCTGTCATAGCCGGGGCCCAGGTTGGCGCTCGTACCCGGGACCCTGACGGTCAGCTGCTGGCCTGCCGCGACAAGCTTAAGACCGGTCGCGGTGGGCTGCGTGGTTTCCACTCTTAGTTTTCTTCCAGTCCCAGTTCGGATGCCACGGTCACGACGTCGTTCGGTACCTTGACCGGCTGGACCTCGCTGCCGTCTTCGGTGCGGAGGGCCCACTGCGGGTCTTTGAGTCCGTGTCCGGTGACGGTGATGACAATCGTCTTGCCGGTGGGAACCTCGCCTGCCGCGTGCTTCTTGATGAGGCCGGCAACGCCTGCCGCGGAACCGGGTTCCACAAAGACGCCTTCCTTGGCGGAGAGCCAGCGGTGGGCATCGAGGATTTCCTCGTCGGTCACGGCGTCGATGAAGCCGCCGGATTCATCGCGTGCTGCGATGGCCGTGTCCCAGGATGCCGGGTTGCCGATACGGATGGCCGTGGCGATCGTGTCCGGTTCGGTGATGGGGTGGCCTGCCACGAACGGTGCCGCGCCTGCTGCCTGGAATCCCCACATGGCCGGCGTTTTGGTGGAAACGGCGGGAAGGGTGCCGGCGGTTGCGGACTCGAAGGGCGCGGAATACTCCTTGTAGCCCTTCCAGTACGCGCTGATGTTGCCCGCGTTGCCCACCGGCAGGATGTGGATGTCCGGAGCGTCTCCGAGGGCGTCGACGATTTCGAAGGCACCGGTCTTCTGGCCCTGGATACGCGCCGGGTTGACGGAGTTCACAAGGAACACCGGGTAGGACTCGCCGAGCTTGCGGGCGATGTCCAGGCAGTTGTCGAAGTTGCCGTCAACCTGCAGGAGCGTGGCACCGTGCGCGATGGCCTGGCTGAGCTTGCCCATGGAGATCTTGCCTTCGGGGACCAAAACGGCGCACTTCAGCCCGGCGGCCGTGGCGTAGGCTGCGGCGGAGGCCGAGGTGTTGCCCGTGGAGGCGCAGACGACCGCCTTGGCGCCTGCTTCGACAGCCGCCGTCATGGCCATCGTCATGCCGCGGTCCTTGAAGGACCCGGTGGGGTTCATGCCCTCCACCTTCAGGTACACAGTGGATCCGGTGAGTTCGGAGAGCTTCTGCGCGTGGACGAGCGGAGTTCCGCCCTCGCCGAGGGTAATGACCTTCGTGGCTTCCGTTACGGGCAAACGATCAGCATATTCGCGGATTACTCCGCGCCATTGGTGAGCCACTTAGACCCCTTCTACCCGCAGGACGGATGTCACAGAATTGATGACGTCCAGGCCCTTGACGGCCTCGACGGTTGCCGCGAGTGCGGCTTCGGATGCGCGGTGGGTGACGATCTTCAGCTCGGCCGACTCAACCTTCGAGGCGGCATCGCGGTGGATCGTCTGGCGCATGATTTCGATCGATACGCCGTGCTCCGCGAAGATGTGGGTGATCCGGGCCAGCACTCCGGCCTGGTCGGCAACGTCGAGGCCGATGTAGTAGCTCGTGGTCGAGGCGTCGATCGACAGCGCGGGCACGTATCCGGTGGTGGTCTCGGTACGACCGGGACCGCCAAGCACCACCCGGCGGGCCGCCGAGACGAGGTCGCCCAGGACGGCAGACGCCGTCGGGGTTCCACCGGCGCCCTGGCCGTAGAACATCAGCTGGCCAGCGTTCTCGGCTTCGATGAAGACTGCGTTGAACGCACCGCGAACGGCTGCAAGCGGGTGTTCGCGAGGCAGGAGGGTGGGGTGGACGCGGACTGAGATGCCGCCTTCGCCGTTGGGGTTGTCGATCTTCTCGGCGATGGCGAGCAGCTTGATGACGAAGCCTGCTTCTTTCGCAGCAGCGATATCCGCTGCACTGACCTTTGTGATGCCTTCGCAGTAGACGTCTTCGAGGGCGAAGCGCGTGTGGAAGGACAACGATGCGAGGATGGCGGCCTTGGCGGCGGCGTCATGGCCTTCGACGTCGGCTGTCGGGTCGGCTTCCGCGTATCCGAGCCGTTGGGCCTCGGCCAGCGCGTCGGCGAACTGCGCACCGGTGCTGTCCATTTGGTCGAGGATGAAGTTGGTGGTGCCGTTGACGATGCCCAGGACCCGGGTGATGCGGTCGCCGGAGAGGCTGTCGCGGATGGGACGCAGGATCGGAATGGCTCCGGCGACGGCGGCCTCATAGGAGAGCTGGACGCCGGCCTTGTCGGCCTCTTCGTAGAGCGTGGGGCCATCCTGTGCAAGGAGCGCCTTGTTGCCGGTCACGACGCAAGCGCCATTCTGCATCGCGGTCAGGATGAGCGAACGGGCCGGCTCGATGCCACCCATGAGCTCGATCACCAGATCGGCGTCCTTGACCAAGGTATCGGCGTCGGTGGTGAACAGCTCGCGCGGCAATTTGACGTCGCGCTCTGAATCAATGTTTCGCACGGCGATGCCTGACAGCTGCAACCGTGCGCCACTGCGGGCCGCCAGGGCGTCGGCGTCGTCAAGGAGAATCCGCGCTACCTGGGCTCCCACGTTGCCACAGCCCAGCAGGGCCACCTTCAGGGTTCGCACTTCAGACATTCGCCACTCCCATGTCGCGGTTCAAGAGATCTTCTTCGGTTTCCCCGCGGACGATCAGCCGGGCGGATCCATTGCGCACAGCGACAACGCCAGGCCTGGCCAGATAGTTGTAGTTGCTTGAGAGGGCCCAGCAGTAAGCGCCGGTTCCCGGTACAGCGAGCAGATCACCGGCTGCCACGTCTTCGGGCAGATATACATCTCTAACAACTATGTCGCCGCTCTCGCAATGTTTGCCCACTACTCGGGACAGTTGCGGGGCGGCGTCCGAGGTCCGCGAGGCGAGAATGGCCGAATAATCCGCGTCGTACAGCACCGGACGGGCGTTGTCGCTCATCCCACCGTCCACCGACACATAGCGGCGCGGGAACGTAACGTTTTCCTTGCCCGCGCCATCTGCCGGCGCATCAACGCGAACCGTTTTCAGCGTCCCGACCTCGTACAGGGTGAAAGTGCTGGTGCCCACGATTGCGCGGCCGGGTTCGATCGAAATGCGCGGCGAGGTGATGCCCAGTTCAGCGCACTTGGAGCGTACGACGGCGGCCATCGCCTGCGCGATTTCGGCCGGCGGGCGGGGGGTGTCCACCGGCGTGTAGGCAATGCCGTAGCCACCGCCCAGATCCAGCTCCGGCAAGACGATGGAGTACTTCGCCTGCATCGCGGCGAGGAAATCCAACAGTTTCTCGGCTGCCAGGGCGAAGCCGTCAGGTTCGAAGATCTGGGAGCCGATGTGGCAATGCAGGCCCAGGAGTTCCACATTGGCGTACGAGGTGGCCGCAGCGACGGCTTCTTCGGCGGCCGAGAGGCCGGCTGACTCCGTAGTATCCCCGGCCATGGAGAGACCGAACTTTTGGTCCTCGTGGGCCGTGGCGATGAATTCGTGGGTGTGGGCGTGGACGCCGGGAGTCAACCGCAGCATCACCTTCGCCGTCTCGCCGCGGCCGGAGGCAATCTTGGCAACCCGCTCAAGCTCATCGAGGCTGTCCACCACGATGCGTCCGAGCTTCATGTCCAATGCCCGGTTGATCTCGGCATCGGACTTGTTGTTGCCGTGCAGCCCCAAATTGGCGCCGTCGATGCCGGCCCGGGCCGCGACGGCGAGCTCGCCGCCTGAGCACGTGTCCAAGCGCAGGCCTTCCTCGGCCACCCAGCTGGCCACGGCGGTGCACAAGAAGGACTTTCCGGCGTAGTAGACGTCCACTCCCCCGCAGATGTCCTCGAAAGCTGCATCAAAGGCATTCTTGAAGGAGCGGGCACGGGCACGGAAATCGCCCTCGCTCATGACGAACAGCGGGCTGCCGAACTGCGCCTTGAGCTCACTGACGGGAACCCCGTCAATGGCGAGTTCGCCTTCGTCGTTCCTCTGCACGCCTTCGGCCCACATCGTCGCGTGAAGCGCGTTCACGTCCTCCGGCACGGCGAGCCATTCGGGGGCAAGGGGTGAGGCTGTGGCGCTGTTTGGGCTTTGCTGCACGCCGATCACATCCGTTCCGGAGCTGAAACGCCAAGGAGTTCAAGTCCATTGGCCAGTACCTGGCTCGTGGCGTCGTTGAGCCACAGCCGCGTGCGGTTGACGTCCTGCACCGGTTCGTCGCCGAGCGGCGAAACACGGCAGGCGTCGTACCAGCGGTGGTAGGCGCCGGCGATGACCTCGAGGTGGCGGGCCACCCGGTGCGGTTCGCGGAGCTCCGCGGCCTTGGCCACGATGGACGGATAGCTGCCGAGGTAGGACAGCAGCTCGTTCTCGGTGGCGTGGTCAAGCAGGGACGCGTCGAATGCGCTGTGGTCCACGCCGGCCTCGATCGCGTTGCGTGCTGTGCCGCGGGAGCGGGCATGCGCATACTGCACGTAGAACACAGGGTTTTCGTTGCTGTTCTTCTTGAGCAGTTCCGGATCCAGCGTCAGCGGCGAATCAGCGGGGAAGCGCGCGAGCGAGTAACGCACGGCGTCCTTTCCGAGCCACTCGATAAGGTCCTTGAGCTCGATGATGTTGCCGGCACGCTTGGACAGCTTGGCGCCGTTGACGGACACCAGCTGTCCGATCAGGACCTCGATGTTGACCTCGGGGTCATCGCCCGCACAGGCGGCGATGGCCTTGAGCCGGTTGATGTAGCCGTGGTGGTCGGCCCCGAGCAGGTAGATCTTCTCGGTGAAGCCGCGGTCCTTTTTCGACAGGTAGTAGGCGGCATCGGCGGCGAAATACGTGGGTTCGCCGTTGGCCCGGATCATCACGCGGTCCTTGTCGTCGCCGAAGTCCGTGGTGCGCAGCCAGACTGCCCCGCCGTCGTCGAACACGTGGCCCTGCTCCCGGAGGCGGGCAACGGCCGATTCGATCGCACCGCCGTCGTGCAGTTCCTGCTCGGAGAAGAAGACGTCGAAAGCCACGCCGAACTCGGCCAGCGTGTCCTTGATGTCCTTCATCTGGGCCTGGTAGGCGGCGAAACGGATCACCGGCAGTGCTGCCTCGTCGGTCAGCTCGCGGATTGCCGGATGGGCCTTGAGGACCTCGTCGCCGAGTTCCCGGATGTATTCACCGGGGTAGCCGCCCTCAGGAACGCCGCGTCCGTGCAGGCGGGACAGTACCGAGTTCGCAAAAACGTTCATCTGCGATCCGGCGTCGTTGATGTAGTACTCCGCAGTGACGTCCGCACCGGAGGCGCGAAGGACGCGGGCAATCGAGTCGCCCAGGGCGGCCCAACGCGTGTGGCCGATGTGCAACGGTCCCGTGGGGTTGGCCGAGACGAATTCCATGTTGACCACATGGCCTGCGAGCGCCTGGTTGGTTCCGTAGGAGCTTCCCGCCGAGACGATGACCTTGGCCAGCGCGCCGGCGGCGGCTGCATCCACGGTGATGTTGAGGAAGCCCGGGCCCGCGATATCCACGGCGGTGACGCCGTCGATCGCTTCCAGTCGCTTGCTCAGGATCGTGGCGAATTCACGCGGGTTGGTCCCGGCATGCTTGGAAAGCTGCAAGGCAATGTTGGTGGCCCAGTCGCCGTGCTCCCGGTTCTTCGGTCGCTCCACGCGCACGTCCTCGGGGAGGGCAGATTCGGAAAGCGCAAGCTCGCCGGCGGCGACAGCGTCTTTCAGGCAGGCGGATATGGCGGCTGAGAGTTCTTCGGGAGTCACCCGTCTAGCCTACCGGTGGGGCTTGCAACTGGTGGAATTCTTATGCTTAGCAATGCGCACACGCGGGCACCAGCGCGCACCCAGCCGGCGCTCAGCTTCGGCCAGTAGAGCTCCCAGACTGAACCGATAGGCTGAAATCAACGTCAATCGTGTGATCGGCCCACGGCCCGGAGCACTTGCATTGACCCTTTTTCTTGTCCAGATGACTTGTCCAATTGAAACGAGCAAAACCATGACTACGCCGCTCCGCAAGGGCCTTCTGGTGGGCGCCGCCGGCCTCTCCCTGGCCAGTTCGGTGGCAGCTTGCGCCCCCTCGGCCCAAGGCAGCACCCCTCAAAAGACCTCCACGATTTCCGGCCCGTACAAGGACGGTACCTACAGCGCGGACGGTGACTACATTTCACCCAACGGCGGCGAAACCGTGGGCGTCCAACTGACCTTGGCCGGTGGCACTATTTCCGCGGTGGACATCACCGTCCATGCCAACAACCCGAACACCAAGGAATTCCAAGGACAGTTCAAGAACGGCATCGCCGCGCAGGTGGTCGGCAAGAAACTGGACGAGATCAACGTCTCAAAGGTGGCCGGCTCCTCGCTGACCAGCGAAGGATTCAACAAGGCCGTGGAAACCATCAAGTCCGAGGCCAAATAGGCGCATGACGCACACGGGGTGGGCCGTTTTCGGCTTCGACGGTATCGGGACCAAATGGGAAATCTCGACGCCGGAGGAACTCCCGGAGCGGGTGCGGGCTAGTCTGCTCGGTGTTGTTGAGGACTACGACCGAAGCTACTCACGTTTCCGGGACGACTCCCTGCTTGCCAGGCTCGCCCGTGAACCCGGCACCGTGACCCTCCCGGCCGGGGCAGGAGAGCTGGAGCAGCTTTTCACAAAGCTGTACCGCCTCAGCAACGGCGCCATGACGCCGCTCATCGGTGGCAGCCTCGAGCGACTGGGCTACGGGGCGGACTATGCCTTGCGGGCCCTCGGCCACCCGGTACCGGCACCGCGGTGGGAAGACGTCCTGGAGTGGAAGGGCACGGCGATCTCCGCTTCCGCACCGGTGGTGCTGGACATCGGTGCCGCCGGGAAGGGCCAATTGGTGGACCTTGCGGCCGGGGTCCTGCGCTCAGCGGGAATAACGGAGTTCCTTGTCGACGCCAGCGGCGACATGCTCCATTCCGGGGCGGAACCATTGGGCGTAGCCCTCGAACACCCCTACGACCCCGCCCAGGCGATCGGCGTCGTCGAACTCCACGGCGGCGCCCTGTGCGCTTCCGCAGCGAACCGGCGTGCGTGGGCCGACGGACTGCACCATGTCCTCGACGGCGCGACTGGTCGCCCGATAGAAACGGTAGTGGCCACGTGGACCATGGCTGCCACCGCGATGGAAGCCGATGCCCTGGCCACGGCGCTCTTCATGGTGGATCCGAAGGTGCTAGAGGGAGAATTCGATTTCTCCTGGCTCAAGGTCTATTCGGACGGACACGCCGCCTATTCGGCCGGCTTCGAAGGGACACTGTTCTCATGATTGCCATCAAAGCGCGTGTTGATGCCTGGCTTGGCCGTTTCACGATGTACCGGCTGATCCTCTGGGTCCTTGCCGTGCTCGCGGTGTACAGCATGGTGTTGAACGCCTTGGGCTGGCTGAGCTTCGGGCTGCCTGAAATGCTGGTCCACCTGGCGCTGTGCCTGGGTTTAACGTATGCATCCAACCGGCTCGTGGCCATGCTCTTCAAGGTCCAGCCGCATTCGGAGTCCTCGCTCATCACGGGGCTTCTGTTGTACTTCCTGTTCTGGCCCACTGAGCTGATTCCCTCGGTCCAGATCCTCGATCTGGCCGGAGTCGCACTGGCGTGTGTCCTCGCCTCGGCCTCCAAATACGTCGTGGCCTTCCGAGGCCGGCATATTTTCAACCCCGCCGCGGCGGGCGCCTTCATCGCCGGGCTCACCGGATTGAACATCGCCACGTGGTGGGCGGCAACTCCGGCCATGCTGTGGCTCCTGGTCCCCGGAGTGCTGCTTGTGCTGTACCGGACTCTGAAGGTGCTTATGGCCTGCGCTTTCCTCGTGGTGGCGGTGTCGGTGGTGTGCGCCGTGCTCCTGCGGGGCGGCATGGCCTTCGGCCCGGCCTTGTGGCAGCCGATCTCGCAGCAGCCGCTTCTGTTCTTCGTCGGCTTCATGCTCACCGAGCCCCTCACCCTGCCTCCCCGTCGTTGGCAGCAGGTGACGCTTACCGTCGTCGTGGCCTTGTTGTTTGCGGTGCCTTATAACCTGGCCGGCGTCGTCGCCAATTCGCCGGAGCTCGCGCTGCTCATCGGGAACCTCCTCGCCTTCCTCGTGGGACAGCGGGGCCGAATCATGCTGACCTTCAAGGGTTCGCGTCCCCTGACGCCCTTCACCACCGAATTCCGTTTTGAGCCACGACGGCCCGTCCGATTCCTCCCGGGGCAGTTCATGGAACTCAACCTGCCGCACTCGCGCTCGGACGGGAAAGGACGGCGACGGGTCTTCAGCATCACCAGCGCGCCGGACTCGCCCGAGATGACATTCGGCGTCGGCACGGCGGAACCTGTCTCGGCCGCCAAGCGCGCGTTGCTCGCACTTGAGCCTGGAGAGTGCGTCCAGGGAACCGCCGTGGGCGGCGACTTTGTCTTACCGCTCGACGCCGGCAAACCCGTGCTGCTCATCGCCGCGGGAATCGGGATTGCCCCTTTCCTTTCCCAGCTGGCGTCCGGCGATTCCGCGCGAAGGGACATCGTCGTGTTGTATCTCGCCCCCAGCGCCGCCGAACTTGCCGGGAGCGATGTCCTGGCGGCCTCCGGCGCACGGGTCATCGCCCGCCTTTCGGACGGTTCCCCACCGCCGTCGTTCATGCACGACGCCGGGCGGAGCCGCATCGACGGCGACTCGCTGCGGGAGCTCATCCCTGATGTCGCCGAGCGTGACGTGTACGTCTCCGGGTCCCCGGCAAACGTGGACACCCTTCGCTCTGCCGCCCGCCATGCCGGAGCCCGACGAATCCATGTGGACGCTTTCGCGGGCTACTGACGGCTCGCCGCCGCCCGTTTTCCATTGCGGTTTTCCATTGCACTGCGAGGACCTGCTAAGCTCGTGGACGTCCCTCCGGCAACGGACGGGAGCCCCGGATGCCCTCGTAGCTCAGGGGATAGAGCGTCTGCCTCCGGAGCAGAAGGCCGTAGGTTCGAATCCTATCGAGGGCACAACAGAAATCCCCGCCAGTTCAAGGAACCGGCGGGGATTTTCTTTGCCTCGCCGGGTTTCGGGAATGTCGGATTCTGCTCAATCATTCGAATGGACAAATTCCGGGCCCGCGGGATCACGGGACCGGCAACTTCGGGCGGAGAGAATGATCCAGCAGAATCCGACGCTATCCAAGCAAGCCCCTCCCATACACAGGTTTTGTCCCATAACCCGGGCCTCGGGGTCGTAGACAGCGGACATGCCGCACCGGGCCGGCTAAAAAGTCTGTGGCCGCTCCTAAGCTGTTCGTACCCGTCCAACAGGTACGAAAGGGTTCGCCGTGATTTGTTCCATCATTCCTCCCTATATGCTGCGAAGGCTGGCGGCCCAGCGCGAGCCGCGCCTGCGGGTGATTGCCCGCGCGGCCAAGGAATCCCTGCTGCACATCAAGAACCTCCAGGCGGTCCGGGCGCTTCCGGTGCCGGTCCCGGTGCCCACAGCGCGCCAAGCCAAGCCCGGGCCGCCCAAGCGGACCATCTACGACGCCGGCTCCACCGAAGCCTTGCCCGGCAAGCTCGTCCGAAAAGAGAAAGGTCAGGCGACAGGCGACCCAGCCGCCGATGAAGCCTACGACGGGCTGGGCGAAACCCACGCCCTTTACTCAGGGGCGTTCAGCCGGAACTCGATCGACGGCGCCGGGCTGAAACTCGATGCCACTGTCCACTACGGCGAGCTGTATGACAATGCCTTCTGGAACGGCAGCCAAATGGTCTTCGGTGACGGCGATGGCGAGATCTTCCAAAGGTTCACGAAGTCGCTCAGCGTGATCGGGCACGAGCTCGCCCACGGCGTCACCCAGTACACGGCGGCCCTCGCCTACCGGAACCAGGCCGGGGCCCTCAACGAGTCCATGTCGGATGTTTTCGGGGCACTTGTGGAGCAGTATGCCAAAAAGCAATCCGCTGCCGAGGCCAGCTGGCTGATCGGTGAGGGCTTGTTCACCGACGCCGTCCAAGGCACCGCGCTCCGTTCCATGAAAGCACCAGGGACTGCGTATGACGACGACGTGCTCGGCAAGGATCCGCAACCGGACTCCATGGACAAGTACGTCCGCACCGCCGCGGACAACGGCGGTGTGCACATCAACTCAGGCATCCCCAACCGGGCGTTCTCCCTTATTGCCCTGGAGCTGGGCGGCAATGCCTGGGAGGCGCCGGGACAGATCTGGTACAACACGCTGACCAGCGGCTCACTGCCTGCCACGTGCACCTTCGGACGCTTCGCAAAGGCCACAGCGGCGGCGGCGGAGGAGCTCTTCGGCGCCGGTTCAAACGAGCATGACGCAGTCCATAAGGCGTGGGAAACTGTGAAGGTAAAGCTCTAGCAGCACCCTCCAGAGCAGTGGAAGCCGCAGAACATGAAAATCACTGTCCAGCGCAGCGGCGGCGTCGCCGCGATCACACGCGTCTGGACCGTGGATGCCGCCACGCCCGAAGACAAGCGACGCTGGACGCCGATCGTGGAGGCCTGCCCTTGGGACCAAGTGCCATCCCACAGTCAAGCCCGCGCACTAGCGGCCGCGCAGACAGCCGGGACAGCAGCCGGGCAGGCCGACCGGTTCATGTATTCGATCCGCGCCGGACAACATCGGGCCACAATTCCGGAGACTGATGTCACCGGGCCTTGGCATACCCTCGTGGAGAACGCCAAGGTAGAGGGCCGGGAGACCCTCCGCCGCTAGCCCACCTCCGCCAACTGGCCGCGGAAAGCCCTGCGGTACGACTGCGGGCTCGTGGCCAGGACCTTGGCGAAGTGGTGCCGCAGCAGCACGGAATGCCCGAACCCGGCTTCGCGCGCAACCTCGTCGATGTTCAGCTCCGTGGTTTCCAGGAGTTCCTGGGCCCGGAGCACCCGTTGCGAGTTGAGCCAGGCCGCCGGCGTGGCACCCGTTTCGGCCCGGAACCGGCGGGCGAAGGTCCGGGCGGACATGTGCAGCCGGGTCGCCAGTTCGTTGACGCTGTGGTCCCGATCGAGGTTCTCCACCATCCAGCGCAGCAATGCCTCCATGGGCGCAGAGCCGCACGCGGGCATGGGCCGGTCAATGAACTGGGCCTGCCCGCCGTCGCGGTGTGGCGGAACCACCATGTCGCGGGCAATGGCAGCAGCGACATTGGCGCCCAACTCCACACGGACCAGATGCAGGCAGGCGTCAATCCCGGCGGCCGTGCCGGCACTTGAGATGATCGTTCCGTCCTGGACGTAGAGCACATTTTCGTCCACGTGAATCTTCGGGTACCTGCTGGCGAGGTCCTGTGAATAGTGCCAGTGCGTGGTGCAGCGGCGCCCGTCAAGGAGTCCTGCACGCGCAAGCGCGTACGCCCCGGAGCAAATCGACATGACCCAAGCCCCGCGCACATGCGCCGCCCGCAGCGCATCCAATACAGACTCCGGGACGTCCTCATCCCGTCCATACGGGGCCATGATGACCAGGTCGGCGTCGGCCGCCGCTTCCAGGCCCAGGCCGACATGCATCGACAGGCCGGACTTCATCTTCACGTCTCCGGGGACGGGAGTGCAGACCCTGAAGTCAAAACCGGGAACGCCACTCCCCCGGTCCGCTCGGTCAATGCCGAAGACCTCGCAGGCGGTTCCGAATTCGAAGATCGAGAAGTTGGGAACAACAATGATTGCCACCGTTTTCAACATAAATCCAGTGTGGCAGAAAATGGCTTAAACGGGTCGTTTCTGCCACTGTTTCTTGAAGGGGATCGGGAACACGATGGAGTCATGGAATTCATCGGAGTCTTGCTCTTCATCGTCCTCATCATCACCGCCGCCGCTTCCATCTCAGCGGTCCTTCGGGACGGCCGCGGCCACCTTCCCGACCGTTCCGAGCCTTGGACCGCGCGGGACCTGCCTGACAACTCATGCTGGACACTGCGCGCCTTCTAAGCACAGCCTGCTCCCCAACACCGACGACTTTTGTCCGCATCGTGGGCTAGATTCAATGCCATGATCCAGACGTCCGCCAGACTGCTGCAATTGCTGTCCTTGCTGCAGGTCCGGCGCGAATGGACCGGCCCGGCATTGGCCACGCGGATGGGTGTCACCGAGCGCACCGTCCGCCGCGACATCGACAAGCTCCGGAACCTTGGCTACCCCATCCATGCCTCGCCGGGCATAGCCGGCGGCTACCAACTGGGCGCCGGGGCGCAGCTCCCGCCGTTGCTGCTCGACGACAATGAAGCACTGGCGGTCGCCCTGGGGCTGAACTCAGTGGCGGCGGGTCCCGTGGCAGGTATCGGCGAAGCATCCGTTCGCGCCCTTGCCAAGCTCGAGCAGGTGCTGCCCGCACGACTCCGCCCGAAGTTCGCGATGCTCAAGGCCGCTGTCACGACTCTGCCCAGTAACGCGGCGTCGGTGGACCCGCAGCAGCTCACGGTGGTCTCTGCTGCGATTGCGGACAAGCGACAACTCAGTTTCGATTATGTCAAGGCCGACGGCGAGGCCGGCCGGCGCCTGGTGGAGCCATACCGGCTGGTGGACACCGGGCGGCGCTGGTACCTGGTCGCTTGGGACGTGGACCGGGAAGACTGGCGCACGTTCCGCGCCGACCGGATCGCCTCACTTCCGGCTGAACGGAAAAAGTACGTGCCGCGCCCCTTGCCGGCCAAGGACCTCGCGGACTACGTCCAGCGCTCCGTAACCCGCTCGCCTTACCGCTACGACGTCGTCGTGCGCCTCCACGCCCCCATCGGCGAGGTGGCCGCCGTCGTCGGCCCGCAGCTCGCGAGCTTGAGCGACGACGGCGGGAACGCGACCCTGCTCCGTGCCGGCTGGGACAGCCTGGCGCAGCCAGCGGCGCACCTCGCAGCGCTCGACATGGACTTTGAGATCATCTCTCCGGAGGAATTCAAGGAGTACGCCCGCACCATGGCCGGGCGATTGGAAAAGGCCGCAGGGAACCACGCACTGCAAGGCGACGTGCCGCCACAGTAGACTGTCAGCAGCCATGACACTTCATATTTCCTACCCCGCAGAGCTGCCCGTCTCCGAGCGCCGCGAGGACTTGATGGCGGCCATCGCCGCAAACCAGGTGACCATCATCGCCGGCGAAACCGGTTCCGGCAAGACCACCCAGATCCCCAAGATGTGCCTGGAACTGGGACTCGGGGACAAGGGCTTGATCGGCCACACCCAGCCGCGGCGCCTCGCCGCGCGTACCGTTGCCGAACGCATCGCCTTCGAGATGGGCGTGGAGATCGGGCAGGAAGTGGGCTTCCAGGTCCGTTTCACAGGCGAAGTCAGCAGGGATACCAAAATCAAGCTCATGACCGACGGCATCCTGCTGGCCGAGATCCAGCGGGACAAGCTCCTGCGGAAGTACAGCGCCATCATCATCGACGAGGCACACGAGCGCAGCCTCAACATCGACTTCATCCTGGGCTACCTCAAGCGGATCCTGCCGCAAAGGCCGGACTTGAAGGTCATCATCACCTCGGCGACCATCGACCCCCAGCGTTTCGCGAAGCATTTCGGCAGCGAAGAAGAACCTGCGCCGATCATCGAGGTCTCGGGCCGGACCTACCCGGTGGAAATCCGCTACCGGCCGCTGTCCCAGCCGGCGGGCGGCGCTTCCGGCGAGGATGAGGACGCGTCCGACGACGAGCTCGAGGAAGACCGCGACCCCCTCGACGCCGTGTGCGACGCCGTCGACGAACTCGCGCTTGAGGCACCGGGAGACATCCTGGTGTTCTTCTCCGGCGAGCGCGAGATCCGCGACGCCGCGGAAGCCCTGAACGGCCGGATCCAAGCCAACCGAAGGCTGGCAGGCACGGAAGTCCTGCCGTTGTTTGCCCGATTGAGCCTGCAGGAGCAGCACAGGGTCTTCAACCCGGGCGGCAAGCGGAGGATCATCCTTGCCACCAACGTCGCGGAAACTTCCCTGACGGTGCCCGGCATCAAGTACGTCATCGACACCGGCACTGCCCGCATCTCGCGCTACTCGCACCGCACCAAAGTGCAACGGCTGCCGATCGAACGTGTTTCACAGGCCTCGGCAAGCCAGCGTTCCGGCCGCTGCGGGCGTGTCTCCGAGGGTATCGCCATCCGGCTCTATTCCGAGGAAGACTTCGAGTCCCGCCCCCCGTTCACTGATCCGGAGATCCTGAGGACCAACCTTGCCGCCGTGATCCTGCAGATGACGGCCATGGGCGTTGCCCGCGGCCCCAAAGACGTCGAAAACTTCCCCTTTGTTGAGCCGCCGGACTCCCGTGCCATCAACGACGGCGTCACGCTGCTGCGCGAACTCGGCGCCCTCAGCGCGGCGCGCACGGGTGACGGCGGCACTCCCCCAACCATCCACGGCGGCAACGCGCGTACCAGCGGCGGCCTGACCGCCGTCGGGCAGAAGTTGGCCCAGCTCCCGGTCGACCCCCGGCTCGGCAGGATGATTGTGGAAGCCGGAAAGCGCGGTTGCGTCAAGGAAGTCATGATCCTCGCGGCAGCGTTGACGATCCAGGATCCGCGAGAGCGCCCGAGCGACAAGCAACAGCTCGCGGCGGAGAAACACGCACGCTTCCGGGACGAGAACTCGGACTTCACCGGATTCCTTAACCTGTGGAATTACATCCAGGAAAAGCAGCAGGAGCTGTCCTCCACGCAGTTCCGCCGGCTGTGCAGGAACGAGTTCATCAACTACCTGCGCGTCCGCGAATGGCAGGACCTCTTCCAGCAATTGCGCCAGCTCGCCAAGCCGCTGGGCATCGCTATCGACACCAAGCGCGAGGCCGACCCCGTAGGCAACAACGAGGGAGTCCACATCAGCTTGCTCTCGGGACTGCTGAGCCACATCGGCATGCTGGATGAACGCAAGCGCGAATACGCCGGAGCACGCGGCAGCCGGTTCGCCATCTTCCCGGGCTCGGCGTTGTTCAAGAAGTCGCCCGCTTTTGTGATGGCCGCGGAGTTGGTTGAAACAAGCCGCCTCTGGGCCCGGGTCGCGGCGAAGTTCGATCCTTTGTGGGCCGAGCAGGTTGCACCGGATCTCGTGAAGCGTACCTACAGCGAACCCCACTGGTCCACCCGGACGGGCTCGGTCATGGCGCACGAGAAGGTCATGCTCTACGGAGTCCCCATCATCCCGAACCGCCGCATCAATTACGGCAGGATCGACCCCGAGCTCTGCCGCGAACTCTTCATCCGGCATGCCCTCGTAGAAGGCGACTGGAAGACCCACCACAAATTCTTCCACCGCAACCGCGCCTTGCTCCACGAGATAGAGGAACTCGAGACGCGGATGCGCCGCCGGGACATCCTGGTGGACGACCACACGCTCTTCGAGTTCTACGACGCCAGAATCGGCAAGGACGTGGTCTCCGAACGCCACTTCGACAAATGGTGGAAGGAAGCCCGCCAGCAGGACCCCGCCCTGCTCGACTTCGACCAATCGCTGCTTATCAGCGAGGACGCCGAAGCCCTGGACGATTCCGCCTACCCGAAAACCTGGCTGCACAAGGGCTTTGAGCTGCCCCTGAGCTACGAGTTCCATCCCGTGGCTCCCGGCTCGCCGCCCAACCCCTCGGACGGTGTCACAGCCGAGGTTCCCGTGTTGCTCCTCAACCAGCTCGACGACGCCGCCTTCCGATGGCAAATACCCGGCCAGCGGGTGGAGCTCGTCACGGCGCTGATCAAGTCGCTGCCCAAACACATCCGCAAGAACTTCGTGCCCGCCCCGGATGTGGCCCGGCAAGCGGCCGCTGCCTTGGAAACCGACTTCGATCCTGCGTCAGATGATCTTGAGGCCTCGCTCGAGCTGGTGCTGCGCCGCATCCGCGGACACATCATCCCTCCGGGATCGTGGAATTGGGACGCCGTTCCGGCGCACCTGCGTGTCAGCTTCAAAGTTGTGGACAGCCGCGGCAAGGTGCTCGACGAAGGCAAGGACCTTGCCGCGCTCCAGGAGCAGCTGGCCCCGGCTACCCGCCGGGCCATCGCCGAATCCCTCGGGGCAACACCCGCGACGACGGCACGCGCCAACGGTCCGAAGGGCGCCCCACGTGCCGGAGGTGCCGGATCCCCCAATGGAAACGGCGGCGGCGCAACCCCGCAGGCCGCCGGTTTCCTGTCCGAGCAAACCGGGCTCACCGCTTGGACTTTCGGAGCTATCGAACGCCAAGTGACGCGTACGGTGAAGGGGCACGATGTCACGGGTTTTCCCGCTCTCGTAGATGAGGGCAAATCCGTTGCATTGCGCGTGTTCCAGACCCGAACGGAGCAGGAGTCGGCAATGCGCGGCGGCGTGATCCGGCTGCTCGCCCTACGGGTTCCCGCCCCGGACCGCTACGTCCTGGAACATTTGAACAACACGGAGAAGTTGACGTTCAGCCAGAACCCCCATGGTTCGGTGAGCGCCTTGATCGCGGACTGCGTCCTGGCGGCCATCGACAAGCTGACTCCGGCCGAACTTCCTTGGGACAAGGCAGCGTTCGATGCCCTGTACGAGCTGGTCCGTGCAGAACTGATCGACACCGTCTTCACGGTGACCGCCGTCGTCGAACGCATCTTGGGGACCACCCGGCGGATCGAGAAGCAACTCAAGGGCAGCACGAGCCTCGCCTTGATCAGTGCGCTCAACGACATGAAGAGCCAACTGGAGCAACTCGTGTTCCCTGGTTTTGTAGTACGGACGGGCTACGCCCAGCTGAGCCAGCTGCCGCGGTATCTGGCCGGAATTGAGAAGCGCCTCGAAAAGCTTCCGAACAATGTCCAGCGGGACGGGTTGAACATGTCGGTCGTGCAGGGCTTGGAGGATGACTACGACGACGCCGTCTCCGCGCTCCTGCCCGGCCGACGGGCAGGAGCCGAGTTAGCACGGGTGCGCTGGATGATCGAGGAACTACGCGTGAGCCTCTTCGCCGTCGAGCTCGGCACGGCCTACTCGGTCTCGGAAAAGCGCATCCGGACGGTTCTCAACCAGGCGCTGGCACCCGCGTAGGCGGTGCGACGGGCTAAGACGCTCGCTCATGCACTTATGAGGGTTAGGCCCGAAACCTTCCTGCACATCTCACGCAGGAAGGTTTCGGGCTTTCCCACCAAGGTGAGCGAGCGTTTGGGAAAAGGGCAGCAAAGGTGAGCGAGCGTCAGGCAAGACAAACGCTCGCTCACATATACGGCACTTCCCCCCGACGCTCGCTCACATATAGCGGTCATCCTGTCGACCCTCATGCACTTATGAAGGGGGTCAAAACCGAAACCTTCCTGCCCATCCAGGCCAGGAAGGTTTCGGACTTTCCCATCAAGGTGAGCGAGCGTTGCCCCGGAACAAACCTCAGTCCGCCGGAACGAACTCTCCGTGTCCGGCGGCGACGAGTCCGGCCCGCAGTTTCGCCGCATTCGCGTCGAGCCGGGCAGGGTCCGGGTTGTGTTCTACGGTTCCGAAGTCGAAATCGGCCAGGGACGTTGCCGGGAACACGTGCACGTGGAAGTGCTCCACTTCGAAGCCCACAACGGACAGGCCTGCCCGGGGTGCGCCGAACGCCTTCACTTGAGCCTGTCCGATTGTCTGCGCAACGGCCATGACTTTGTTGAGGAGCTCAGGGGCGACGTCGGTCCAGCGGTCCACCTCCTGGCGCGGCACCACGAGCGTGTGGCCGTCAGTGAGCGGGGCGATGGTCAGGAAGGCCACCACGTCGTTGTCCTTCCAGACAAAACGTCCGGGAATCTCGCCGTTGATAATTTTGGTGAACAAGGTGCTCATGCGTCTGCCTTTTCCGAAGCGGGCTGAAGGGTCTTGGTGTCAAGGACGAATCGGTACTTCACGTCGCCGGCAACCATGCGATCGTAGGCCTCATTGAGTTGCCTCGCAGTGACCATTTCGATATCGCTCACTACGCCGTGCTCGGCACAGAAGTCCAGCATTTCCTGGGTCTCGGCAATGCCGCCGATCAACGAGCCTGCGTAGGAGAGCCGGCGTCGGATCAGCGCGCCGGGACTGACCGGCGGCATGTCGGTAGGAGGGAGCCCCAATTGGAAGAGGGCACCGTTCAGCCGCAAGGTGCGGAAGTACGGGTTCAGGTCATGCGGCGCCGCCACGGTGTCGATAATGACGTCGATGGAGCGGTTGGCGCCTTCCATCGCTTCAGGATCCTTCGAGAGGATCACGTCGTCGGCGCCAAGTTCTATTGCCGCCTCGAACTTAGTGTCCGACGTAGTGAAGACCACGACGTGCGCCCCCATGGCCTTCGCAATCTTGACCGCCATGTGGCCCAGTCCGCCGAGTCCAACGACGCCCACCACGTCCCCCTCCTCGACGTCGAAGTAGCGCAGCGGCGAGTATGTGGTGATGCCCGCGCACAGCAACGGCGCCGCCGCGGCCGGGTCAAGGCCCTCGGGCAAGCGCAGCACGAAGCGGCGGTCAACCACCACTGAGGTCGAGTAACCGCCTTGGGTGATAGAGCCGCCGTTCCGGGCATCCTTAACCCCGTAGGTGCCCACGTTTCCGCGTTCGCAATACTGCTCCAAGCCTTCGAGGCAGCTGCCGCACTCGCGGCAGGAATCCACCAAGCAGCCGACGCCAACCAGGTCTCCCGGCGAGAAGTCGTCGACGGCGGAGCCCACACTGCGGACCCGGCCCACGATTTCGTGGCCCGGAACCAGCGGATAGCTCTGGGCCCCCCATTCGCCCCGCGTCGCGTGGACATCGGAATGGCAGAGGCCGCAGAAATCGATCTCGATCTCGACGTCGTCTTCCTTGGGGACACGGCGGGCCACGGTCAGCGGGACAAGACCGCTGTCACCAGAAGTGGCGCCGTATGCAGCCGCGAGCGTCGGCGTGCCCTGCGCGGCAGCGGGTGCTGATGCCGCGGCCGCGGGTGCTGATGGGGCGGGCTCCGCTGTCTCGCCACTCACGACGAGCGGCTTGCCAAGGGGCGGAGGAACGGGGCGTCCGGGAGTCATGCTTCGACGCTACCCCTGCGGGCTGATTTTTTTCCACTCCGCGCTGTCACGCCTGCCGGCTTCGCCGCGGCCAAGGCTTACTCGCCCGGAATACCTTGGGGCGCTGCTCCGGTGACAACCCGGTTGGCGTCGAGCGAGGACCACTGCGAAAAGGAGCCCGGGAAGAGGGCTGCCCTGAATCCTGCGATTTCGAGGGCAGCGATCTCGTGGGCTGCCGTTACCCCGGAGCCGCAGTAAACCGCTACCTTGCTGCCTTCGTCGATGCCCAGGGCAGCAAATCTATTGCGGAGCTGGGCCGCGCGGAGGAACGTGCCGTCCGGTCCGAGGTTTCCGGCTGTGGGGGCACTCACCGCGCCGGGAATGTGTCCCGCGCGGGGATCGATGGGTTCGATTTCGCCGCGGTAGCGCTCCCCGGCCCGGGCATCGAGAAGGATTCCGTAGTTGCGCCACTCCGCTGCCTCGTCCATGGTGATCGCATCCATGTGGCCGTGTCCCAGCACCACCTCGCCCGGAACCGGCGGCTGTTCGTCCTGCGCCAAGGGGTAGCCGGCCGCGCGCCAGGCACCCAATCCGCCGTCGAGCAGGAAGACGGAATGGAAACCGGCGTCCCGGAGCAGCCACCACAACCGCGCCGCCGCCGTGCTGCCGCTGTCGTCGTATGCAACGACGGTGTCACCGTCGTTGACGCCCCAGGCCCGGGCGCTCCGCTGCAGCGCAGCGGTGGGCGGCAACGGGTGCCTGCCCTGGCCCTCGGCCGTGGGATCCGCGAGTTCATTATGCAAGTCCACATAGACTGCGCCCGGAATGTGGGCCTGGCGGAAATGCGAATGACCGTGCGGATCGCCCAACACCCAGCGAACGTCGAGCAATACGGTCCGCTTGCCCGCATCCATGCGGTCCTTGAGTGCGGTGACGTTCATGATCGTGGCCATCAAATCCCCTTCGTTTTGCCGTGTCTACCAAACGACGTCGAAGCTGCCACCGTGCAGCTGCCAACCGGCTACCAGCCTATCCTTGGGCGGCAGCCGACGCCGGTAGGCTGGATCGGTGAGCACTTTACGCAACCAGAACCGGGCATGGGCCAGCGAGGCAATCCGACGCATCGAAGCCGAGAACAACCGCTCGGCGGATACGCACCTCTACGCGGTGCCGCTCCCCGAACACTGGGGTGTCCAGCTCTACCTCAAGGACGAATCCACGCACCGTTCGGGCAGCCTCAAGCACCGTCTCGCCCGCTCGCTCTTCCTTTACGGCCTGGTCAACGGATGGATCATGGAAGGGACCACCATAGTGGAGGCTTCCAGCGGGAGCACCGCAGTGTCCGAGGCCTACTTCGCCAGGCTGATCGGGCTTCCGTTCATCGCCGTCATGACCCGGACCACCAGTCCGGAAAAGATCGCCCTCATCGAAGAGTTCGGCGGCGCCTGCCTCCTCGTGGACCACGCCTCGGAGGTCTATGCGATGGCGGAGGACGTTGCCCGGACTTCGGGCGGCTACTACATGGACCAATTCACTTTTGCTGAGCGCGCCACCGACTGGCGGGGCAACAACAACATCGCGGAATCGATCTTCGAGCAGCTCGCCCTCGAAGAGCATCCGGTGCCCGAGTGGATCGTGGTGGGCGCCGGCACGGGCGGAACCAGCGCCACCATCGGCCGGTACCTGCGGTACCACTGCCACTCAACCCGGCTGGCCGTGGTCGATCCGGAAAATTCCGCGTTCTATCCTGGCTGGCGCGACGGCGTCCCGGACTACTCCACGGGCATGCCGTCCAGGATCGAAGGCATCGGGCGTCCGCGCATGGAGCCCAGCTTTGTCCCGGCCGTCATCGACACTATGATCCAGGTTCCCGATGCGGCCTCTGTGGCCGCCATGCGGCACTTGCGCCGGCTGGCCGGGCTGCACGCCGGACCCTCCACGGGAACCAACCTTTGGGGTGTTTGCCAACTGATTGCCGAAATGGTGGCCCAGGGAAAGCGCGGCTGCATTGTGTCACTCATGTGCGACGCCGGCGATCGCTACGCGGGAAGCTACTACAACCCGGACTGGATCGCGGAGCGTGGCCTGGATCCGGCCCCGTACGAGGCCGTGCTGGCCGACTTCTTCGAGACAGGCACGTGGCCAAGCAGCATATAGACAGAGCAGGCCACTGGCCCAGACCTCGGCTAGACCTCCACCGATTCCCGCGGCGACAACCTCGCATAGCTGGTACCGTATTTCGCGCCGATCCGGGTCACGTGGCCTTCCACCAATCCGCGTCCGAGTTCGTTGAGGAGGCCATCGTGGACCGGGTAGGCCTTGGGTGCGCGGACCGCGATCACGAAGTCAACCACCTCCCCCACCTTTGACCAAGGCGCGTGAATGGGCACCAGCAGGGTTTGTACGGCAATGCCATCCGGGACAACGAACGAATCCCCCGGGTGGAAGACGTTTTCGTCCACGAGGTAGCCGATGTTGGCCACTACCGGAATCTGCGGGTGGATGAGGGCATGCTGCCCTCCGAAAGAACGTATCGCGAAGCCCCCGGCTTCAAAGGAGGTGCCGGGTTCGACGGCGTGTACCCGATCGCCGTCGTCGCCCGCCTTCGCGGCCAGCTGGGAAGCGACTCCCGAGGGTGCGTGCACCTGCAGTCCGGGGTTTCCCTTGAGGGCTCCGACGACGGCGTCCGCGTCCACATGGTCCGCGTGCTCGTGGGTGATCAGCACCGCGTGGGCGCCTGCGAGGGCTTCCTCGGACTCGGAATAAGTCCCGGGGTCGATCACGAGGACCTGGCTGTCCTTTTGCAGGCGGACACAAGCATGGGTGAACTTGGTGAGCTTCATGCAGCCAGCCTAGGGGCGAGCCTCCAACAGTGTCCACGAACCGGCGTCCAAGCGCGGCCGGCTGGTAACCTTGGTATTTGCGAACATCCACATCGAAATGAGTCAACGAATGTCACAGGGCGCCAATGCCGCCACGTCCGGGCCTGCAGCCCAGTCGCTTCCGGATGCGAAGGATCCCGCGGTCAAGGAGCAGCGCGTCACGAAGCAACGCCTGGCCGTCAGCGCCGCCCTGGACGAACTTGACGATTTCGTGAGCACCCAGGAACTGTACCGACTGCTCCAGAACCAGGGCGTATCGGTGTCCCTGGCCACCGCGTACCGGATTCTGCAGTCGCTTGCCGACGACGGCCTCATCGATGTGCTGAGAAATGCCGATGGCGAAGCCGTCTACCGCCGCTGTGCGGTGACGGGCCACCACCACCATTTGCTGTGCCGCAATTGCGGCAAGGCCGTCGAAGTGGAAGCTCCGGCGGTCGAGACGTGGGCAGCCCGGGTGGCTGCCGAGAACGGCTACACCGAAGTGGCGCACACTGTGGAGATTTTCGGGCTCTGCCCCGAATGCACTGCTAAGAAGGCAGCGGGCCGGCTTTAGCCGGCTACCGTCTGGTCTTCCACGGCTTGGCCCACAGCAGCCTGGGGACGGACTATCCTGCCGTTGATTCCCCGTTTGGCGCGCACGTTGCCGATGATCCGGCACACCACATAGATCAGGAACGACAACGTGGTGACATACGGGCTGATGGGAATCCTGCTGCCGAGCGCCAGGAGGATCCCGCCTACGGTGGCAGTGATCGCAAAGACCACGCTCAACAAGACCACGAGCCGCGGCGAAGTGGTCACACGCAGGGCGGCGGCCGCGGGCGTGATCAGCAAGGCCAGCACCAGAAGCGCGCCTACTATCTGGATGGACAGGGCAACGCTGACGCCGAGCAAAACCATGAAGGCAATCGCCAAGCCACGGACAGGCACTCCCCTGGCTTCCGCCATCTCGGGGTCCACGCTGGCGAAGCTGAGCGGGCGCCAAATTGCGGCAAGTGCGAGCATGACCACCACGGCCGTGCCAGCCAGGACCTGGAGCTGGACAGTGTCCACCGAAACGATCTGGCCGGTCAGGAGCCCGAACTTGTTGGCCGCCCGGCCTTGGTAGAGGGCCAGGAACAAGATGCCAAGGCCCAGCCCGAACGGCATGATGACGCCAATGATCGAATTCTTGTCCCGCGCCCGGACGCCCATGAGTCCCAGAAGCAGCGCAGCCGCGACGGATCCCGCGAGCGAACCGAAAATGATGTCCGCCCCGATGAGCAGGGCGAAGGAGGCACCGGCGAAGGACAACTCCGAAATGCCGTGCACCGCGAAGGCGAGGTCCCTCTTCATGACAAAGGTGCCTATGAGCCCGCCGAGCAGGCCGAGGACTGCACCTGCCCAGATGGAATTCTGGACCAACGCGAGCAGTTCGCCGTAGTTTTCAAAGTTGAAGATGGTGTGCAGGATGCTGCCGAGATCCATTTAGTGACCTTCCTCCACACCGGCGTGGGCGTCATCGTGGTAGTGGGTAGTCGCGTCCGGAAGCCCGACGACGACGATCCTGCCGTTCGCGCGGATGACCTCAACGCGGCTGTTGTACAGCTCGGAGAGGACCTCGGTGGTCATGACCTCCTCGGGTGTTCCCACCCGGAACCTGCCGCCGGCAAGGTAGAGGACGCGGTCTACGTAGTCGATGACCGGGTTGATCTCGTGGGTCACGAACACCACGGCGCTGTTCCGCTCGTGGCACTGCTGGTTGATGAGGGAACTCACGGCCTGCTGGTGGTGCAGGTCCAAGGACAGCAGCGGTTCGTCACAGAGCAGGAGGTCAGGCTCCGCGGCAAGGGCTTGCGCAACACGGAGTCGCTGTTGCTCTCCGCCGGACAATTGACCAAGCGGTACGCGGGCGTAGTCACTCGCACCGACCAAGTCCAGCAGGGCGTCGACGCGCTCATTGACGGCCTTGGCCTTGATCCGCAGGCCCCAGCGGTGGCCGTCGACGCCGAGGGCAACCAAGTCCCTGGCACGCAAGGGCGTATCCGGAGCAAAGGACTTTTGCTGCGGTATGTAGCCGATCTTCCGGCTGCCACGTTCCACCGGGCCTCCTGCCACAGCCACGGTCCCCGAGTGAAGCTGCTGCAAACCGAGGAGGACTTTGAGGAAGCTGGTCTTGCCGCTGCCGTTGGGGCCGAGCACTGCGAAGAACTCACCCGCCTGGATGTCCACGTCGAGGTCCTTCCAGAGGGCCCGTTGGCCAAACTGGAGGCCCGCGCCGCGAAGGCTCACTACCGGTGTCAAAAAGATTCCTCGATCCATGGGGTTCGCGAAGCGATGTTGCTGGTGGCCTGCTCTTGGATGAACAGAGAGGGCCCCGCAGCCGCCCTGTATATCTTAGGACGATTGCGGGGCCCGTCTGGTCTGCTGCCGGCGTCGATTACTTGTTCAGGGCAGTAGCAACGTTGCCCACATTGTCCGTCATCCAGGCGACGTAGTCCTTGCCCTCGGGAAGTGTCTCGGTGAAACCGATCACCGGAACACCGGCAGCGGTCGCCTCGGCCTTCAGCTTTTCCGTCTCGGCGCTGGCGGTCTGCTCGTTGTACGCCAGGAAGCGAACGGACTTCGAGGTAATCAGATCGGCCGTTTCCTTGACCGCTGCCGGTGGAACGTCCGAGCCGACCTCAATGGCGTGGCTGAATTCCTCGGGCGTCTTGTTCTCCAAGCCTGCAGCTTCAAGCAAGTAGCCCGGGACGGGCTCGGTGATGGCGACCGGGGCGGAACCCTTGGATGCCTTGATTTCAGCGACTTTGGTGCTGAGTCCGGTCAGCGAGGACTTGAACTTCTCTGCGTTGGCAGTAAAGGTCTTGGCGTCGGGCGGGTTCAGGCTTCCGAGCTTCGCAGCAACAGCATCGGCCACTTTCGCCATGGCGTCGAAGTTGTACCAGACGTGCTCGTTGAACCCTTCCGGCACCCCTGCGGGAGACGCGCTGGTTGTCGCCGCGGGCAGGAGCCCCGAAACGTTGACAGCGGTGATGGTCTTGTCCGCAGCCACCTTGCTGTCCTCGGCCAGCTTGCTGAAGAAGTCGTCGTAGCCCGCGCCATTGTCGATCACCAGTTGGGCTTTGGAGACGGCCAGTTTGTCCTGGGTGCTTGCCTCGTACGAGTGCGGATCCTGGCTGGTCTTGCTGATGATGGACGTGACGGACACCTTGTCACCGCCGATGCTCTTGGCTATGTCGCCGTACACGCTCGTGGAGGCGACGACGTCGATCACTCCGGAGGACGACGACGGCGCCGTCGCGGCGGGTGCCGCGCATGCGGCAAGCAGGACGGCAACTGCCGCGCACGCGGAAGACACTGCGACAAGGGAAGGGCGGGCGGCGGTACGGCGCACGGGAAACCTCGGATCTACCGAATCAAAGCACAACAGGGGACTCAATGAGTGTACCCACAAATAGGAATGATTCCTATTTAGAATTCCGGGCAGGTCCTGCCGGCCCTTTGGGGCCGGCAGGAGACTACGCTGACTCGGGTCCGCCCAGCCGCCGGATTCCCCTGGCCTGGGTGGCGTCACGGATCTCGCCCACGAGCTGCTCGATGACGTCCTCCAGGAACAACACGCCCAGGGTCGCGCCGCCTGTCCCGACAACCCGGCCGAGGTGCGAGCCGGTCCGCTGCATCACGGCCATCGCTTCTTCAATCTCGTCCTCGGGTGCGAGGTTCACGAGGGACCGGATCCTGCTCTCCGCGATCGGATAGCGGCGTCCTTCCTCGGGGATGGAAAGCACATCCTTGATGTGCAGGTAGCCGGTCAACTCGCCGTCGTCGTCCAACACGGGGAAGCGTGAGAAACCGGTGCGGCTGACCGCCTTCTCGAGTTGCCGCGGCGTAGAGCCAGGCTTGAGCGTTACGAGTTTGTCCAGCGGCACCATGATGTGCGCCGCGTTGTGCTCGGAAAACTCCAAAGCGCCGCTCAGCAGGCCGGCGTCGTCGTCCACCAGCCCATGGCGGGTCGATTCCTGCACAATGGACTGCACTTCTTCGAGCGTGAAGGAGGAGGTCACCTCATCCTTGGGCTCGATCTTCATCAGGCGGAGGATGCGGTTGGCCAGCCAGTTCAGAGTCCAGATAACAGGTTTCACGAAACGGGCGACGTGGACCAACGGCGGCGCCAGCAGCAAGGCCGCTTTGTCCGCGACCGAAACAGAAATGTTCTTGGGAACCATCTCGCCAAAGGTCACATGCAGGAAGGTGACCGCCAGCAAGGCAACCGCAAAAGCGATGATGTCTGCCAATTCAACAGGGACGCCCACGGACTCCAGCGGCGCCCCCAGTAAATGGTGGATGGCAGGCTCGGCCACAAGGAGAATCAGCAAGGAACACACGGTGATGCCAAGCTGGGCACACGCCAGCATCAGCGAGACATGTTCCATCGCATACAGGGTGGTCTGCGCGCGCTTGGACCCGCGTTGGGCCAAAGGCTCAATCTGGCTGCGGCGCGCAGACATCACGGCAAACTCGGCGCCGACAAAGAAAGCGTTGCCGATCAACAGCACCACGAGCCACAGGATTCCTGCCCAGTCGCTCATGCGGCACGTCCTTTGCGGCTGGTTTTGGCCACGGGGTTGCCAACAGCATCGCCTGCCGAACCGCCGGAGCCCTTAATCAACCGCTTGCTGGCCTGCTTCCTGCTCTGCCATCCGCTCGAATCGCTTTCCGTTGCGCCTATACGATCAGTGCCTTTATCGTCGTCGCCGTCATCGTAGGTGTCGGGCGCCGTGGGGCGGAAGCAAATGCGGTCGATCCGGCGGCCGTCCATTCGGGTGACGGCCAGGGTGCCGCCGCCTGCCTCTACGACGTCGCCGACCATCGCGATCCGTCCAAGTTGGCTCATGACGTAACCACCCACCGTTTCGTATGCGGGGTCGTCGGGAACCGTCAGTCCCGGGATCTGTTCGCTGACCTCGTCCGGACGCAACAGTCCGGGGAAATACCAGTCCCCCGAGGCGCTCTGCAGCAATCCGGGCCGGACTTTGTCATGCTCATCCGCCACTTCGCCGACGATTTCCTCCACGAGGTCCTCAAGCGTCGCGATACCCGCGGTTCCGCCGTACTCATCAAGCACGACGGCGAGTTGCAGGTTGCCCTCGCGGAGTTCCAAAAGCAGGGCGTCAAGGTGGATGGTCTCGGGAACGCTCAGGACCTCGGACATAATGGCTCCGGCTTCCAGCCGGCTCCTGCGTTCCGACGGGACGGACACGGCTTTCTTGATGTGCACCACGCCGCGGATGTCATCGGCCGATTCGCCGATGACCGGGAAGCGCGAATATCCGGTCCGCCGGGCCGCCTCGATGATGTCCGATACCGGCTGATCGGCGTCGATGGTTTCCATGCGGATGCGCGGGGTCATGACGTCGGCCGCCGTGCGGGCCGAGAAGTTCAGGGTCCGGGCAACAAAGTTGGCCGTCCCGGCGTCGAGGGTTCCCAGCTCTGCCGAACGGCGCACGAGGGAGGCCAGTTCAGAAGGCGAGCGGGCACCCGAGATCTCTTCCTTGGCCTCGAGTCCGACGAGGTTGAGCATCTTGTTCGAGAAGCCGTTGAGTACGACGATTGCCGGCTTGAACACGGCCGTGAACATCAGTTGCGGGCGGGCCAACGCCCGGCCTAGCGGAAACGCCAAGGCCAATGCCATGTTCTTCGGGACGAGTTCGCCGATCAGCATCGACAAGACGGTGGCGAAGGTCATGGCCAGGATGAGTGACAAGGACTGCGCAGCAGCCTCAGGCAGCCCGGCCCAGAGTAGCGGTCCGTGCAAGAGAGAGCCGACGGACGGCTCCATGACGAAGCCGGTCAGCAAGGTGGTGAGGGTGATCCCCAATTGGCAGCTTGAGAGCTGGGTGGAAAGGGATTTGAGGCATTTGAGCAACGCCGCGGCGGCGTGGTCGCCGCCGTCGACCGCCCTTTGGACCGTTGACTGGTCGAGTGCGACGAGCGAGAACTCGACCGCGACAAAGAAGCCGGTGCCCAGAATCAGGAGTACGCCGGCGAGAAGGAAAAGCCACTCCATTAAAGGCCGCCGGATGGTGTGAACGGCTGGAGCAGGGCACCAGGAAGGCTAAGGGCTGATTGACCCGGCGGGGGTTGGTCGGACGCGGCGGATGAAGGGTCCGCCGACCGGCCGGCCTGGAGCTCCGGGGGGCGATGGGCATGTGTACGGGCATTGCCGGCTCGGCGGGTGCGTTGCACGGGGATTGCCGAACGGCTTCCCCCGCAGCTCCCAGGCCGGCACCTAGAATTACTGTCCATAAGAATTCAAGTCTACAGTCCGGCCGCAGCGCGGCTTCACGCGACTTCACCGGCCGGGCTCGAGGCCTGCGACGCTAAAAACGGCAGGAAAATCCCGGGAAAGAATAGCCCTTCAGGGCGTGGAAGCCGAGGCATACAGCGATTGGCATGATTTAGGTCACCACTATTGGCAGATAGCCGCCGCTCGTCACTAGACTGGCTAGGGTCTGAGTTCGCGGGACCCAGACCCTGGCTCGCCTTTGCACCTCCTGCAGTTCCCCGGGCCAGCTGGAAATCAACACTCATGGAAGAGGCGTATTTCAAGTGCCAGAGCAGCCAAGCCACCGTCTACCCGAGGAATTTGGCGGAAACGAGTGGCTCGTTGACGAACTGTACGAGCGGTACCAACAGGACAAGAATTCGGTCGACGCCAAGTGGTGGCCGCTTTTCGAGTCCTTCGACACCGCTGACGGCACGTCTTCCAACGGAACATCCGCAGCCCCTGCAAACCCTCCCACCCGTGAAATTCCTGTCGTGGCACAGGCCGCAGCAACGGCAATGACGCCGGTCGCGCCCGTGGTTGCCCCGGCAGCTACCCCTGCCGCCCCCGCGTCTGCTCCTGCAACACCGGTCAAGAAGGCTCCGGCCACTGTCGCCAAGGACGGCGCGCAGAAGCCATCCGACGGCAGCCAGTCCCAGCCGATCCCGGCCCAGCTTCCCAAGAGCACCAAGGCTCCCACTCCCCCGGAAGAGGACGTCGTCTCCGTCCTCCGTGGTCCGGCCAAGGCCATTGCGTCCAACATGGTCTTGAGCCTCGAGGTTCCTACCGCCACGAGCGTCAGGGCCGTTCCCGCCAAACTCCTGATCGACAACCGCGTTGTCATCAATTCGAACCTTGCCCGCGCCCGTGGCGGAAAGGTCTCCTTCACCCACCTCATCGGCTACGCAGTGGTCCGCGCCCTGTCCCAGTTCCCGTCGATGAACGTGTACTACGACGAAGTAGACGGCAAGCCCGTTGCCGTGCAGCCCGCACACGTCAACTTCGGCATCGCCATTGACATGCCCAAGCCCGATGGCACGCGCCTCCTGATGGTTCCCAACATCAAGAAGGCGGAGACCATGAACTTCGCGGAGTTCTGGCACACCTACGAAGACCTCATCAAGCGCGCGCGCAACGGCAAGCTCACGGCGGACGATCACGCGGGCACCACCGTGTCCCTGACAAACCCGGGTGGCATCGGTACCGTGCACTCCGTGCCCCGGCTCTCCAAGGGACAGGCCGCCATCATCGGCGTCGGAGCCCTCGACTACCCGGCTGAGTGGCAAGGCGCCAGCGAGAAGATCATCGCCCAGAACGCCATCAGCAAGATCCTCACGCTGACGTCCACCTATGACCACCGCGTCATTCAAGGCGCCGGAAGCGGCGAGTTCCTCAAGCTCGTCCACCAACTCCTCCTCGGTGCGCAGAACTTCTACGACGAGATCTTCGAAGCGCTCCGCATTCCCTATGAGCCCGTCCGTTGGAGCCCCGACCTCCAGGTCGACCCCGCTGACGAGATCAACAAGGTTGCCCGCATCCAGCAGTTGATCCACTCCTACCGGGTCCGCGGCCACCTGATGGCAGACACGAACCCCCTCGAATACGTCCAGCGCAAGCACCCGGACCTCGACGTTCTGACGTACGGCCTCACCTTGTGGGACCTCGACCGCGAGTGGCCCACCGGCGGCTTCGGCGGCAAGCCGATGCTCAAGTTCCGCGACATCCTGGGCGTCCTCCGCGACGCTTACTGCCGCACCACGGGCATTGAGTACATGCACATCCAGGAGCCTGAAGAACGCAAGTGGTTCCAGGACCAGGTGGAGCACCCGTACTCCAAGCCGAGTCGCGAAGAGCAGCTGCGCATCGTTTCCAAGCTCAACGCAGCAGAGGCCTTCGAAACCTTCCTGCAGACCAAGTTCGTGGGCCAGAAGCGCTTCTCCCTCGAGGGCGGGGAGTCCCTGATCCCGCTGCTGGACACCATCATTTCCGACGCCGCCGACGACGGACTCGACGAAGTCGCGATCGGCATGGCCCACCGCGGCCGCCTCAACGTGCTCACCAACATCGCGGGCAAGACGTACGCCCAGGTGTTCCGCGAGTTCGAGGGCACCCAGGACCCCCGCTCCGTGCAGGGCTCGGGCGACGTCAAGTACCACCTCGGCACCGAAGGCACGTTCACTTCGGACAACGGCAATGAGACCAAGGTCTACCTCGCCGCGAACCCGTCCCACCTTGAAGCGGTTGACTCCGTGCTTGAAGGTATTGTCCGGGCCAAGCAGGACCGGCTGGACCAGGGTGAGGCATTCCCCGTGTTGCCGATCATGGTCCACGGCGACGCCGCCTTTGCCGGCCAGGGCGTTGTGGCGGAAACGCTCAACTTGTCCCAGCTGCGTGGTTACCGTACCGGTGGAACCATCCACATCATCGTGAACAACCAGGTCGGCTTCACCACCGCACCGTCGTCGTCGCGTTCCTCGACCTACTCCACCGACGTGGCCAAGATGATCCAGGCCCCGATCTTCCATGTGAACGGTGACGACCCCGAGGCCGTGGTGCGCATCGCGCAGTTGGCCTACGAGTTCCGCCAGCGCTTCCACAAGGACGTCATCGTGGACATGGTGTGCTACCGCCGCCGCGGACACAACGAGGGCGACGACCCCTCGATGACGCAGCCGCTCATGTACAACCTGATCGAAGCCAAGCGTTCCGTCCGCAAGCTCTACACGGAATCCCTCATCGGCCGCGGCGACATCACCGAGGACGAAGCCGAGCAGTTGCTGCGCGACTACCAGGAACGCCTCGAGCGCGTCTTCGCGGAGACCCACGCCGCACAGACTTCGCCTATCCCGATTATCACGGCGGACTCCGCCGCGGTTTCGGACATCGAGCGTCCCATCGCCCAGCAGGCGGACTTCGGCACCAACGCGCCCGCCACCACCGCGATTTCAGCCGAAATGCTGCAGAGGATCGGCCAGGCGCACCTCGACATTCCGGAAGGCTTCACGGTCCACTCCAAGCTCAAGCAGCTCCTCGAGAAGCGCGAGCAGATGTCCCGCGAAGGCGGCATCGACTGGGGCTTCGGCGAGATCGCGGCCTTTGGTTCGCTCGTCATGGAGGGCGTACCGGTTCGCCTCGCCGGCCAGGACTCCCGTCGCGGCACGTTCGTGCAGCGTCACGCCGTCTTCCACGACCGCGCGAACGGCAGCGAATGGATGCCGCTGGGCCACCTGAGCGACGAGCAGGCCAAGCTGTGGATCTACGACTCCTTGTTGTCCGAATACGCGGCCATGGGCTTCGAGTACGGCTACTCCGTGGAACGCCCGGACGCCTTGGTGTTGTGGGAAGCCCAGTTCGGTGACTTCGTCAACGGTGCACAGACCATCATCGACGAATTCATCTCCTCGGCCGAACAGAAGTGGGGCCAGCGTTCCTCCCTCGTGCTCATGCTGCCTCACGGCTACGAAGGCCAGGGACCGGACCACTCGTCCGCACGCATCGAGCGCTTCCTGCAGCTTTGTGCCGAAGACAACATGGTCGTGGCGAACCCCACCACGGCTGCCTCGCACTTCCACTTGCTGCGCCGGCAGGCCTACAGCCGTCCGCGCAAGCCGCTCATCGTCTTCACCCCGAAGCAGCTTTTGCGCCTCAAGGGCGCGGCTTCCGCGGTGGAGGACTTCACCACGGGCGGATTCAAGCCGGTCATCGGCGAACACGAGCCCCTTCAGGCACAGAGCGTTGACAGGGTGATCCTGGTTTCAGGCCGTCTCTACTACGATCTCCTGTCGAACCGCCAAAAGACCGGCGACACCTCGACAGCAATCATCCGCCTGGAGCAGCTGTACCCGCTGCCCCAGGCCCAGATCGAAGCGGAACTGGCCAAGTACCCGAACGCCGACATCGTCTGGGCGCAGGACGAACCCGCCAACCAGGGTCCGTGGCCGTTCATCGGCCTGAACCTGCCGCAGGCACTGGACCGGAAGGTCCAGCTCGTTTCGCGGCCGGCATCGGCCTCCACGGCAGCCGGTTCGATGAAGCGCCACAGCGCCGAGCAGGCCACGTTGCTCAAGCAGGCATTCGAACGCAAGTAAGACGGCGGCTGCCCGGCTGGAGGTTCAATACCCACTTCCAGCCGGGCAGTTCTGTTTAATGGGACAAGTGTCCGGTGATCCAGCCGCCCGGCCGGGCACAGTGCAAGGACCGCAACGTTTGGTGAAGAGGTAACTGTGGAAGACAGGAAGCTGCGCATCGCAGCTGTTGGTGATGAACTACTCGCCGGGCTCGGTGACCCCAGGGCCTTGGGCTGGCTCGGAAGGGTTCTTGCTCGGACTCCCCAGGACTCCGTTCTTGTGGAGAGCTATTCTCTTCCCTGCCCCATGGAGGGCACAGAAGGCCTTGCGGCGCGCTGGCTCGACGAAGCCGGGAGACGCTTCAGCAACGTCCACGAAAACCGCTTGGTGATTGGCCTGTCCGGCCGCGACATCGAATTCGGTGTCTCCACGGCACGTAGCCGCCTCAATCTGGCCAATATCCTGGACGGGGCGTCGCAAAGCAACATCGAAGTGTTTGTCGTCGGACCGCCACCCACGCTTGACCCGGCCAAGAACCGCCGGATCGCGGAACTCAACGCCGCATTTGCGGACGTCACCACCCGCCGCAACCACCAGTACGTCGACACGTTCTCCCCGTTACTCAACCACGAACAATGGCGCACGGACCTCTCCGCAAATGGCGGCACTCCGGGCCAGGCGGGTTACGGGCTCATGGCCTGGCTCGTGTTGCACCGCGGCTGGTTCCAGTGGCTGAGGATCGCCCAGCCGGAATAGCCGGGGCAGGAGACGCCGCCGTCTCGCATGTGGAACCCATTGCCAACGTCAATATCGCGATATATCGTGAATACATGAACGCGATATATCGCAATGATGTAACGCAGCAATGGAGGGGTCATGTCAGAAGAAAACTGGACCATTACCGGTCCGCAGACCATCGACGTCGACGGCGTCCGCTCACTCAAGCTGGGGATCGTCAAGGGACGCTTCGACGTTGTCACGCACGACGAAGCAATCACCAGGATCGAAGTCTCGGAAATCGGCGGCGATCCGCTGAGCGTCAGCCTCGTTGATGGCCGGCTCGAAGTCCGCCACCAGTTGCACGGCCCCCAGGGCTGGTTCCGCAACCTCATGGGGACCGTCAACAACACCAGCACCAACACGATCGTCATCAGCATTGCACTGCCTGCCGGCGTCGACGTCGAAGCAGGAACCGTGGGCGGTGACGGCATGGTGTCGGGCGTCACCGGTCATATCCGCCTCAACACGGTGTCCGGGTCAGTCCTCGCGGACGGCACGCGGGGCGAGCTTCACGTCAACACCGTCAGCGGCGAAGTCATCGCCCGCAACCACGACGGCGTCATGACCGCCAAGAGCGTCTCGGGCGAAGTCACGGCTTCGGGCCGCTTCAAGAACATCCGGGCCAATACGGTCAGCGGCGACCTCAGCTTCGACCTGCACGGCTACACCCAGGATTTCGGAGCCAATTCCGTTTCAGGCGACCTCACCATCCGCCTGCCGCACGACGTAGGCGTGGACATCGTGGCCAAGACGGCCAGCGGCACCGTGATGATCGATGACCAGCTCTACGCCCAGTCGGGAGGCAGGGTCCAGACCATCGTTGGCCCCGACGAGCGGCTTATGGTGGCGCGTACCAATTCCGTGTCCGGAAAGACCTCCATCATCCATGGCAGTGCGCCAACACCCGGAACAACGCACTCAGTCCCCGGAGAAGAGGAAGTCTAATGCCGCCCGTCTTTGCCCACGGCGCCCTCAGGCTCTATCTGCTGGCACTCCTGGAATCCGGTCCCAAGCACGGCTACGAGCTTATCAAGGACCTCGGCGAGCGCTTCGGGGGGACCTACTCCCCCAGTGCCGGAACCATCTACCCGCGCCTTGGCAAACTCGAGGAAGAAGGACTGGTAGCCACCACCAACGACGGGCGCCGCACCAACTACTCCATCACGGCGGCCGGACTGGCGGAGCTCAACAGCCGGCGGCAGGAACTGGCCGACGTCGAGGACAACATCTCCGCCTCCGTGCGGCGGTTGGCCGACAATCTCCGCGACGACATCCGCAGCAACATGCGCGGCCTGCGCGCAGACCTGGCCGCAACAGCCGAAGCCGCACGAGCCAATGCGAAGTCCGCGGAATTCCAGTCGTGGGCTGGAAGCTACTCGCCGGAGGGACACCGCATCCTGAAGGAGGCTGAGATGATGGTCCAATCCTTCCGCGATGACATCCGTGTGGAATTGCGACAGCACGCCGGCTCCAAGGCTCTGACTCCAATCGCCCTTGAAACCGTGCGCACCGTCCTGGACCAGGCCAGGATCTCCATCCTGAATTCCCTGCGGGGCTGAGTCCGAGTCCCCGCGGGGCTGGCCGGCACGGTTCGCGGGGCGGCCCCGTGATGTGGGAGACTGGAGGGCAGCTTTATTGAGTATCAAGAATCTAAGGAGGCCAGCTATGAGCAAGCGTGCACGTAAGCGTCGTGACCGTAAGCGCGGCGGCGCAAACCACGGCAAGCGTCCCAACACCTAAGCCAGCGGCTTAGCGTAAGACTTAATGCGGAGGGCCCCGGAAACCATCAGGTTTCCGGGGCCCTTGCCGTTCCAGGCGCTTAGACGTCCACGGACTTCATAGCGTGGATCCTGTCCAGGATCGAGTTCTTGAGATTCTCAGGAGCCGCTTCCGTACAGGAGCGTTTGACCACGGTGCGAATGACGCACTCAAGGTCGTATTGCTCGGTGCACTCCGGGCAGTCTTCCAGATGCACTTTGATCTCTGCGATGTCTTCGCGGGTCAACGCACCATCGAGGTACTCGTAGATACGCTGCATCCGAGCATCGTCGCAGTCACCCAATCCTTGGCAGCTCATTTCCTTTTCTCCTGTTTTTTGCTTGTGGCCGCGCCCACGGCCAAGACCTTTTCTTCCGCGCCGGCGCTGATTCCCCGTTCTGCGGCATAGTCCGCCAGCAGATCGCGCAACATTTTCCTGCCGCGATGAAGCCGGGACATGACCGTCCCGATCGGGGTATTCATAATGTCTGATATTTCCTTGTATGCGAAGCCTTCGACGTCAGCGAAGTACACCGCGAGCCGGAATTCCTCCGGAATGGACTGCAGGGCGCTCTTCACGTCCGAGTCCGGCAAATGATCCAGTGCTTCCGCCTCCGCAGAGCGCAGCCCCGCGGACGTATGGGATTCCGCCCGCGCCAGCTGCCAGTCTTCGATGCTGTCCGAGTTCGACTGCAACGGTTCGCGCTGCCGCTTCCGGTAGAGGTTGATGTATGTGTTGGTCAGGATGCGGTACAGCCACGCCTTGAGGTTGGTACCCGGCTTGTACTGATGGAAGGCGGAGAAGGCCTTGGTGTAGGCCTCCTGGACCAAGTCCTCGGCGTCGGACGGATTCCTGGCCATGCGCATGGCAGCCGAATAGAGCTGGTCGACATACTGCATGGCGTCGCGTTCGAAGCGCGCCCTCCGTTGTTCGGGGGTCTCGGTTGCGAAGTCCACTGCAATTTCGACGTCGGCCCCAACAGGTGCGTCGCCGTCGGACGTTGCGTCCGTGACTTCCGTCGCTGCTTTGTACATGGCCGCTGCGGCCGGATCCATGGTGCTCATTGCATCCAAGTCTACTGTCACCCTCCGGGAGTCCCTTGGCAGCTCCTGCCCAAGCGCCAAGTGTCCCTCGCGGTCCTTAACCAAGGCCAAAAAACCATCTCCACTCAAACGACATGACCGCGCGGCACAACACACACGCCACAATCCAAGGTCCAGCCCACACCGCACCTTCTTCTGACAACGGCAAGCTCCGGGCAAATATTCCGCAAAGATGCAAGACTAGATCCGACTGCACCCCGTGAACACCGCACCACTTGAACGCAGCACCACCTGAACACCGTGGCAAGCCATCCAGGAGGCAAAACATGTCCCTCGTCCGTTTTCTCGCCAGGCCAATGTTGGCTTCCAGTTTTGTCGTCGCAGGGCTGGACAAGCTCAAGAACGCGGATGACACTGCCAAACAGCTCTCTCCGCTGCTCCGCCGCGCTTCCGAATCACTGCCTTTCCCGTCGGACGAGAAGATGCTGGCGCGGGTCATCGGCGGCGCGCAAGTGGGCGCCGGCGCCTTGCTGGCCCTCGGCAAATGCTCCCGGTTCTCGGCAAGCCTGCTTGCCGGCATCTCGGTCCTGAATACCTTTGTTGAGTGGCGTTCTGCCGACATCAGCACCAAGGAAGGCCGGCTCGCCCGCCGCGCCCAGTTGCTCAAGAACATTTCGCTGACGGGTGGCGTCTTCCTTGCCGCCGTCGACACCGCGGGCAAACCGAGCCTGGCATGGCGTGCCGAACACCTCGCCATGGACGCAAAGAAAGCCACGGGCAAGCAGTTCAAAAAAACAGACCGGGCCGTCCGCAAGGCCGTAGACAACGCAGTTGGAGCATAAGGAAGCATGCCAGGAACCCCCGCCACGCAGACAGACGATTCAGGGAGCACCACAGCCTCTGCACTCCCCCTGTGGCCGGCACCCTTCGCCAGCCGCCCTGTGGATGCCACGGTTACGGTTCCTGGTTCGAAGTCCCTGACCAACCGGTATCTGGTCCTGGCGGCATTGGCCAACGGTCCAAGCAGGCTGCGGGCACCCTTGCATTCGCGGGATTCCGCCCTGATGGTCGAGGCCCTGCGCCAGCTTGGCGCCACCATTACCGAGGTTCCCGGCGATGGACACTACGGCCCGGATCTTGAAGTCACCCCCATCGACCCGGCGGCTGCCGCATCTGAGACCGCCATCGACTGCGGCTTGGCCGGCACGGTCATGCGCTTTGTGCCGCCGCTCGCGGCCCTCCGCAACTGTGCGTCGGTGTTCGACGGCGATCCCCACGCACGCCAACGTCCGATGGGCACCATCATTGAAGCCCTCCGGACACTCGGAGTGGAAGTCAGCGCCGTGGACGGGAACACTGCGAGCTCCCTGCCGTTCAAGGTTTCCGGAACGGGCTCTGTCCGCGGTGGCCATTTGGTGATCGATGCGAGCGCTTCGTCGCAGTTTGTCTCCGCCTTGCTGCTGGTCGGTGCACGCTTCGATGAGGGCCTTCACCTGGAGCATGTCGGCAAGCCCGTGCCGAGCCTGGACCACATCAACATGACCGTCTCGGTCCTGCGCGGCGTCGGAGTGCAGGTGGATGACTCCGTGCCGAACCATTGGCGCGTTGCCCCGGGCACTATCCAGGCCTTTGACGAGAGGATAGAGCAGGATCTCTCCAACGCTGGTCCCTTCCTTGCCGCGGCGCTGGCCACGAAGGGAACTATCCGGATCCCGAACTGGCCGGTCAACACCACGCAAGTCGGGGACCTCTGGCGGGACATCCTCGCCACCATGGGTGCCACTGTCACCCTGGACAACGGCACGCTGACAGTCACCGGCGGACCGGAGATCCTGGGCGCGGACTTCGACGAAACCAGCGAACTCGCCCCTACGGTGGCGGCATTGTGCGCCCTGGCTTCCAGTCCTTCCCGGCTCAGCGGCATCGCGCATTTGCGGGGACACGAAACGGACAGGCTGGCCGCGCTCGTCGCAGAAATCAACGGGCTCGGCGGCGACGCCAAGGAAACCAGCGACGGCTTGGTGATCCGGCCCGCGGCGCTGCATGCCGGCGTCGTGCACAGCTACGCCGACCACCGCATGGCTACCGCAGGCGCCATCCTGGGGCTTGCCGTCGAGGGTGTCGAGGTTGAAGACATCGCGACGACTTCCAAGACCATGCCCGAATTTCCGCAAATCTGGGCATCCATGCTCAGTGCGGGCCAAGCGGCCACGGACACCGGTTCAACGGAGACAAGCAACTGACGATGGCTCGCGATGCAAGCTCCTGGGATGAGTCCGATGTCCGGATCCGCCCCAACAAGAAGGGCACACGCCCCCGCACGAAGGACCGCCCCAGCCACGACGACGCCGTGATCGGGCGCATCATTACAGTCGACCGCGGCCGCTACACCGCGATAGTGGGCGAAAGCTCGGACAACGAGCGCATCGTCATCGCGGCCCGCGCCCGGGAACTGAGGCGCTCCCCCGTGGTTCCGGGAGACTTCGTCGCCCTCGTCGGCGATGTGTCGGGAGCCCCGGACACCCTCGCCCGCCTCGTGCGCGTCGAGGAGCGCAAGACCCTCCTGCGGCGAAGTGCCGATGACACGGATCCGATCGAACGGGCCGTCGTCGCCAACGCCGACCAGCTCGTGGTGGTGGTCGCGGCCGCCAACCCGGAGCCGCGCACCGGATTCATCGACCGCGCCTTGGTGGCAGCGTACGACGCCGGAATCGAGCCGCTGCTGCTCGTCACCAAGGCCGATGTCAAGGATCCGACGGAATTGCTCGCCAACTATGTGAGCCTTGGTTTCCCCATCATCATCAGCCGGACGGCGGACGCAGGCGCCTCCGGCATCGACGCACGTTCCGACGACGGCTTGTCGGCCCGCCTCGATGGCGACGCCGTCGGCCAATTGCGGGACTACCTCGACGGCAAGGTCACCGTGCTCCTGGGCCATTCCGGCGTCGGGAAGTCCACCATGGTGAATGCCCTCACCGGCGCCGAACGCGCCACGGGCGGGGTCAACGCTGTGACGGGGCGCGGACGCCATACCTCGTCCTCTGCCCTTGCCCTGAAACTCAGCGACGCCCCCGGCGGCAGCTGGATCATCGATACGCCCGGCATCCGTTCCTTCGGCCTCGCCCACGTGAACCCGGACCGCATCCTGCATGCCTTCCCGGATCTGGAACCCGGAACGGAAATGTGCGAGCGAGGCTGCAAGCACGATGCATCCGCAGTTCGATGCGGACTGGATTCCTGGGTCGCCGACGGCCACGCTGGCGACGCAGGCCCCGCCCGCTTGGCGTCGTTGCGCCGGCTCCTCGGCGCGGACCCGCGCATGGAAGCCCAAGAGGCAAAGGAACTGGGCACGGTCAATTAACAGCCCGGTTGCCGTCCTACCTCCCCGGCTCACCCGCGAATAGACGGTAGTTTGGAACCATGACCCAACCCGATTCGAGCTACAACGACGACCTGCGGCTGGCACACGTCCTGGCCGACTCCGTCGATTCCCTGACAATGGAGCGGTTCAAGGCACTGGACCTCCAGGTTGAGACCAAACCCGACCTGAGCCCCGTCACCGATGCCGACAAAGCCGCCGAGGAAGCAATCCGCGGGCAGCTCTCCCGTTCCCGCCCCCGCGACGCAGTCCTTGGCGAAGAATTCGGCAGCACGGGCCACGGCTCGAGGCGTTGGATCATCGATCCCATCGACGGGACCAAGAACTTCGTGCGTGGCGTACCCGTCTGGGCTACGCTGATCGCCCTCGTGGACGAGGGCGAGGTAGTAGTCGGGCTCGTGAGCGCTCCGGCACTCGGCAAGCGTTGGTGGGCGGCCAAGGGCTCGGGCGCTTACATGGGCCGATCGCTGGCCGCAGCCACCCGGCTGAAGGTTTCCAACGTGTCGCGGCTTGAAGATGCGTCGCTTTCCTACTCCGAGCTGTCCGAGTGGAAGCAGCATGGTTCGCTGGACAACTTCCTGGGCCTTGAGAACGATGTCTGGCGCAGCCGCGCGTACGGTGATTTCTGGTCCTACTGCCTGGTGGCCGAGGGCGCCGTGGATATCGCCGCCGAGCCGGAACTCCAGGTCTACGACATGGCGGCCTTGGTGCCGATCGTGACCGAGGCCGGGGGACGCTTCACGTCCTTGGACGGCGCGGATGGTCCCTTCGGCGGAAACGCCGTCGCCACCAACTCGATCCTGCACTCCGAGGTCCTCAAGAGGCTCAACCCCGAGCTCGACGACCTCCTTTAATCCATCGTCTTCACTGAATAAACGACGGCGGACGCCCCCTTTTGGGAGCGTCCGCTGCTTTTTCTTCGGCGGAAGGCACATTTTTCCGGCCGTGTAACAATCCGCTTAACAATCCGGGTCACATTGGAACCAGCCTTGCCGGTGTCCTACGCTCTTTACAGGTCACGAGTGCCAGCGCGAAACCCCGGTTTGCTGGCCGGCAACCCTCCATCGCGGCGGGGTGCCCCGGGTGACGACCCGGCCGGTCCGGAACGGATGCGGCAAGCGCGGACCCCCTGCACGCAGGGGTCCCTCTTGAGTGAGGTCCCATGAGCACAGCCATATTTACTTCCCCGGCTCTTTCGGTGAACAACGAATCTGCACAGCAGCGCGCTGAATCCCCGCCTCGGGCATCACGCCCACTGGCCGCTGTCACGGGCGCGGAGTTGCAAGCACCCCTGATCCAGGGCGGCCACATACGCTACGCCAACCTTGACTACGGCGCGTCCGCACCCGCCCTTACCGTGGTTTCCGCGTACCTCAACGAGATCCTGCCGTACTACGCGAGCGTCCACCGCGGCGCAGGCTATGCCTCCCAGATCAGCACCTCGGTCTACGAAAACGCCCGCAACATCGTCCGTGACTTTGTTGGCGGGCGGCCGGACGATTCCGTCATTTTCACCCGCAACACCACCGATTCCCTCAATCTTCTGGCCGGCTGCTTGCCGGTTGAGGACGGCAGGCATACTGGCGAGGTCCTTTACCTGGACATCGAGCACCACGCCAATCTGCTCCCCTGGCAAGGCGTCCCCCACCGCAGCATTGTTGCCGCGGGAACGTTGTCCGAGACGGTGGCCAACGTCCGCACGGCACTCTCCCATGGTGGCATCAGCCTCCTGGCAGTCACCGGCGCGTCGAACGTGACCGGCGAGATCCTGCCCATCAAGGACCTCGCTGCGTTGGCCCACGAATTCGGTGCGCGGATTGTGGTGGACGCTGCCCAGCTCGCTCCACACCGCCGCATCGACATCGCCGCCGCGGATGTTGACTACTTGGTTTTCTCGGGGCACAAGCTTTATGCGCCGTTCGGCGCGGGTGTCCTGGTGGGCCGCCCCGACTGGCTCGACGCCGGAACACCGCACCTCGCCGGAGGCGGCGCCGTCCGCGAGGCTCGCCTCGATTCCGTCAGCTGGGCCACGGGCCCGGCCAGGCACGAAGGCGGCTCGCCGAACGTACTCGGCGCTGCCACCCTCGCCCGGGCCACGCAGGTCATCGCCAGCCTCGACCACGATGAATGGCACGCCCACGAGGCCGCGATCCGCTCGCATCTGGTCGAGGGCCTCAAGGAAATCGACGGCGTAACCGTGCACCAGATCTTCAGCGACACCGATCCCCAGGACACCATCGGCGTCGTGAACTTCTCGCTCCAGGGCTACGATGCCGGACTCGTCGCGGCCTACCTTGCGGCCGAGCACGGCATTGGCCTGCGCGACGGACGCTTTTGCGCCCACCCGCTGCTCAAGCGCCTCGGCCTTCCCTCCGGATCCCTCCGCGCCAGTTTCGGCGTGGGCTCGCGCTTGGAAGACGCCACCCGGCTCATCGCGGGCATCCAGGCGCTCAAGAGCAATGGCCTTGGCTGGGACTATGTGGTGGATGCCGGCCGGTGGGTACCGGCGAACGACCACCGAACTTACCCGGAGTGGGCTCCCAACACTCCCGGGACCGCGGGTGCCGCTCCCTGCAGCATCGACTGATTGCGGTAGATTCGTAGGGTATTTTCCTGCCCTACGAAGGAGTTCCTGCGTGGCCCCGCGACCCCCCAAAGGCACGTCAGCCGGCCCGAAACTCTATGAGGAGCGGCGCCTTGAACTCGGCCGGAGTTTCCAGGACGGCGGAGAACACTATGACCGCGTCCGGCCCGGCTACCCTGCGGATTCGGCTGACTGGCTGCTGCCTGAAGGCGCACGGGACGCGGCAGACATCGGCGCCGGCACCGGAAAGTTCACCTCGCTCCTCGTCGAGCGAGGGCTCACGGTGTCCGCAGTGGACCCTTCCACGGACATGCTCACCCAGCTGCGCAAAACATACCCACAAGTGACCGCATTGGAGGGCACGGCCGAGGCAACTGGGCTGGCGGACTCAGCATTCGACGTCGTCAGCGTTGCCCAAGCCTGGCACTGGTGCGATCCCCTCGCCGCCAGCATCGAGATCGCCCGGATCCTTAGACCCCAGGGCGTCATCGGCTTGATCTGGAACCAATTGGACACTTCAGTGCCCTGGGTCCATCGCCTGTCCCGCATCATGCATGCCGGCGATGTCCACAAACCGGACTTCCGGCCTGTGGTGGGCCCGGAGTTCGCCGGTCTCGAAAGTCACCTGACGCGCTGGGCGGATCCCGTGACTCCGGCCGACATCCTCGAACTCGTGAAGTCGCGCAGCTACTATCTGAGGGCGAATGACGCCGTCCGGGCCAAGGTCATGGGCAATCTTCAGTGGTACCTCTTCGAACATCTGGGGCATATCGAGGGCGAGATCATCCCGTTGCCCTATCTCACGCAGAGCTGGCGGGCGCGGAAAGTCTGATTCGACCGGTTCACGATAGGCTTGGAACCGTGAAGACCAGTGCGCCCTCCTCCTCGATCGAGGACTACGTCAAGGTCATCTACTCCTTTACGGAGTGGCAGGACAAACCCATCACGTCCTCGCAGCTCGCGCAGCGGCTCGGCGTCGCCAATTCCTCCGTCTCGGAGATGGTCCGAAAGCTCAAGGACCAAGGCCTCGTGGACCACCAGCCCTACAGCGCCATTACCTTGACCCCCCAGGGAATGCAGCTTGCCTTGGGCATGGTCCGCCGGCACCGCCTGATCGAGACGTACCTCGTGAGGGAGTTGGGCTACAGCTGGGATGAAGTCCACGACGAGGCCGAGATGCTCGAGCACGCCGTCTCGGAGACGTTCATCGATCGCATGGCCGCCAAGCTGGGCAACCCCGGACGCGATCCCCATGGTGACCCCATCCCCGCTGCGGACGGTTCGGTCAGCCTGCCGCATGCGCACCGTATGATCGAGCTCGACGACGGCCATTCCGGGAAGATCACCCGGATCAGCGACGAAAACCCGGAGCTGCTGCGCTACCTGTCCGCCGAGGAAATCGACCTTGATGCCAGCGTCCAGGTGATTGGCCGCAAACCATTCGGAGGTGCGCTCGTGGTCCGGATCGGAAAAGGTCCGCGCAGCCGCGACTACGATCTCGCCGATGAGGTCGCCTCGGCGTTGTGGGTAGCCACGGACACCGTCCACGAAGGCTGCGTCCTCGCGGAACGCTGACGAAGCTGTGTTCTGGAAAGCTGTGTCTTGGAAAGCTGTGTTCTGGAAAGCTGTGTCTTGGAAAGCGGTGTCTTGGAAAGCACAGTTCAGGCGCGCTGGGCGGCCGTCCCGCCGTCGTCGGGTGCTGGACCTTCCGGAGAGTCCACCACTGCAGCGCCCAGCACCGGGTTCCGGATCCCGACGGCGGATGCCGCCGCCCCGAGGAAGAACAGTACGGCGGTGACCACCAAGGCATTCATGAGACCTTGGCGGCTGAAGACCGGGCCGATGATGAGCCCGGCAAATGCTATGCAGATCAAGCCGGCAATGCGGGCCACTGCGTTGTTCACTGCGGAGCCGATCCCGGCCTCTTCGGTGGGTACTGCGCCGAGGATCGCCGCGGTGAGGGGCGCCACCAAGGTGCTGAGGCCGATCCCGAAAACGATCTGCCCTGGCAGCACTTCGGTCCAGTAGTTCAGGGGCTCTTGGACGGCCAAGGTCATGAGAAAACCGATTCCACAGATGAACGGCCCGGCCGTCATGAACCATCGTGGACCATACTTGCCCGCCAGTCCACCGAAGAATGAGGCCGTGAGCATCAGCAGGACCGTCGCGGGGAGCAACGCGATGCCCGCAGTTGTGGCTTTCATCCCTCCCACTTGCTGCAAGTAGATGCCTACGGCGAAGAAGCCGAGGGACAGGGCGCCGTAAATGGCCAGTGTGGCGATGTTTCCCCATCCGAAATTACGGATGCCGAAGAGCCGCAGGGGCAACATTGGCTCGGGCGTCCTCGCTTCGTGGATCAGGAAGAGGACCAAGCCAACGGCTCCGACGGCGAGCGGCATCCAGACCACCATGTTGCCCCAGCCCATGCGCCCTTGTTCGATGAAGGCGTAGACCGGTCCACCGAGTCCCACCATGGCCAGGAATGCGCCGAGGTAGTCGATCTTCTTGCTCGTGTCCGTCGCGGCATCGGACCTCCGCAACCCGGCGAGGATCGGCCAGACGGCAACGGCCGGAACCACATTGATAAAAAAGATGACGCGCCAGGACAGTAGATCGACCGACACACCGCCGATCAGCGGGGCGACGATGGCGGCCGCGCTGGTCCAGCCGGACCATTGGCCGATTGCCTTGGACTGGGCCGGCCCGGAGAAGAACGTGACGATCATGGCGAGCGAACTCGGGACAAGCAGCGCCCCGGCGATCCCCTGCAGGGCCCGCGATACCACGAGCACCTCCCCGTTCCAGGCGAGACCGCACGTGACGGAGGTGATGGTGAAGCCGGCGAGTCCCCATTCCAGGATGCGAGCGCGGCCGAAGTGGTCGGAGAGGGATCCGGCGACCAGGATCAGCGCGCCCAGGGTCAAAAGATAGGCATCCACGACCCATTGCTGGATGACAAGGCCACCACCGAGTTCGCGGCCAATCGCCGGGAGCGCGAGGTTCACCACGAAGCCATCCAAAATGGCGATGAAGGAAGCCACAATAGCCACAACAAGGACCCGCTTTTGGAGCGGAGTGCTTGGCAGCAGGGCCGCTGCGTCGGTCATGAGCACAGCCTACGCCTGCTTGTCCGCTCCCGTCCGGATTCCTGCCCGGTCCTGCCACGGCGAAAGTCCCGTATCGTTGAATGGTGATTAGCAGACGTGACGCCGCACTGGCCCTTGATATTTCGATGGAAATGGCCCAACGCCACGGCATTCCCCCCAGGCTTTCAAAAGCCGAGCTGAGCGAGCTGCAAGACAATCCACCGCAGTGGCTCGTCCAATCCCGCGCCAACCGCACCGGCAAACGTCCTGTTTGGGTGCACCTGAGCTGCGTTGTCTGCGGTTACACCGAGGCTGCCCGTCCCAAGAAATGGTGGCCGGAGTTCACCTACGTTTTCTGTGGCCACCACCGGAACAGCGAGGTTCCCGGAATCCTGCCCGGAGAGGTCCGCAGCGAGTACGAAGGAATCGGCTCGCGGTTCGTGGGCATAGTGGACGTTCCGGCTTCCGAGGCCTAATCACTTGAGCGTTTCGCAGCCGGTTGCTTTCGCCTGAAACAGGCGTAGCTTACAGAGAGAGGGCCTTTCAGGACCCTCTTTGCAGGATCTTCAGGGAAGATCCGGAGTTAGGGAGCATGACATGCCTGACAAAGCGCCGCACCAGCACGAGACGAAGAAGAGTATCAAGTCCATCAAGGAGAAACGGGCAGTGAAGCGTGCCAAGCACGAATCCGATGCCGCCGTGGATCCGGTGGCCCATTTGAGGATGAGGAAGAAGTAGCAAAAAGCCGGAGCCATCTTGGCCCCGGCTTTTTAGCGGACTGGTCTTTTTAGCGGACTGGTTCCCTCGTGACCCCGGCTCCTCACGAATCCGCGTCGGTCATTTCGCTGGGCACGGCCACAATCGCGTGGATCTTGCCGTCCCGCAGGACCGTGAGGAGGAACGGCTCCCCTATGGCCTGCGAAAACAAGAGTTTTTGAAGGCTCTCGGCACTGGATACGGCCCGCGATTGCGCACTGAGGACCAGGTCGCCCGCGAGCAGTCCTGCACGCTCCGCCGGAGATCCGGCGATGACTTCCACCACCCGGAGCGCTTCCTTCTGGCCGGTCCGGATCACCGCACTCGTGTCCAGCGGAATAGGGGTGCTCACCAAGCCAAGGTATGCCCGGCGGACCCGGCCGTCCTTCAGCAGCGCGGCGATGATCCGTTGGGTGGTGGTGTTGATGGGCACTGCGAGTCCGAGGCCCAAGCCAGCCACGGCGGTGTTGATTCCCACGATCCGTCCCTTGGTGTCGGCCAGGGCTCCCCCGGAATTGCCCGGGTTCAACGCGGCGTCGGTCTGGATGACGTCCTCGATGACCCGGCTGTGCCGGCCGGACCTGACCGGAATGGAACGTCCGAGGCCGCTGACGACGCCAGCGGTCACTGATCCTGCCAGTCCCAGCGGATTACCCACAGCGATCACCAATTGTCCTACGTGCAGGGATTCCGCGTTGCCCAAGGTGGCCGGCGGCGGCGTGTGGTGCCCGCGGACAATGGCGAGGTCGGACAGGGGGTCCGCGCCGACGAGTTCGACGTCGGTATGGGTTCCGTCCGCAAAGATTGCCCGCCCGGAACTGAGGCCCGAAACCACGTGGGCATTGGTCAGCAAGTAGCCATCCCCAGTGAACACGACGGCCGATCCACTTCCGATCCTGAGCTGGCCGTTTCTGCGGGCGCTGCTCATCTCCAATGCTGCAACATGCGGCGTGACTGTCTCTGCGACGCGCATCACTGTCCGCGAGTAGGCGTCCAAGGCTTCGTCATCTGACGGGGCGTCAGGGATGTCCTCGGGAAAAACTTGTTCCGGCAACGTACTCATCGTGCACCTCCTGTAACCGGTGGTGTCTATATCAACGAATACGCTGCTTCGGTTAGTCCGTTCCGTCCTACGCCGTGGGTGAACTCTGTCACGCCACTGATGAATGGGAAACTAACCCCACAACGCCTTTCGCAGCAGCACCTTAAGCTGGGCGGCCTCCCGGTCGTCCAGCGCCGCCAGCACTTCGGATTCCGCACGGCGGGCTGCAATGGCTGCTTCGGCGAGCAATTGGCTCCCCTTCGACGTCGCCGTCACGGTCTTGGCCCGGCGGTCCTGTTTGCCAGGCGCCCTGGCCACCAGTTTCCGCTTTTCAAGTTCGTCCACCAAGGCGACGATCTGGCTGGGGTCAAGGCTCAGGAAGTCCGCCAGCTCCCGCTGGGTAGGCTCCAGGCCGCTGTTGGCCAGGAGCAACACCGAATAGGACCTCTCCTTGAGGTCGAACTCAGCAAGAGCCCGGTTGTTCACGACCGAGCCGCCTGCATGGAGCTTGGCCAGCAGGAAACCCACGTCCTGGCTGATCGGAGCGGCTACCAGCCGGTCCTTCGTGGCGGCCTGCTGCTCGTCCTGCGCCTCGATCGTCATAACAAACTCCAATAATCTTCAAAATCAATCGTTGACATTTTCAACTATACGTATTCTCATGGATACAGAACAGCATCCCACGCCGAAGGCCTGGATGCACGGGGATCGAGCAAAGGAGCAGCGATGAGCCTGTCAGGAAAAGTAGCGATTGTCACCGGAAGCGGTCGGGGCCTGGGGCTTGCTTACGCCCGGGAACTCGCCCGTCAGGGCGCGGCGGTGGTCATCAACGACGTCGACGCCGAGGTGGCCGGCGAAGCGGTCCGGACCATCGAGGCCGACGGCGGCCGGGCAGTCGCCGTCGTCGCTCCCGTAGGCAGCACAGAAGCAGCGAAGCAGCTGGTGGAAGCGGCTGTCGCAGGATTTGGCCGCCTGGATATCCTGGTCACCAATGCCGGCATCCTGCGGGACAAGAGTCTGCTGAAGATGACGGACGAGGACTTCGACCTGGTCATCAACGTCCATCTCCGCGGCACCTTCACGTGCGCCCGCGAAGCATTCGGCTACTTCAAGGAAAACGGGATCGGCGGCCGCATCATCGCCATCGGCTCCCCGACCGGGCAGCGCGGCAACTTCGGCCAGAGCAACTACGCCGCTGCGAAGGCCGGAATCGTGGGCATGGTCCGGACCTGGGCGCTGGAAATGAAGAAGGCGGGCGTCACTGCCAACGCCGTCATCCCCGTGGCCGCGACGGCAATGACCAAGACCATCCCGTACTTCCGCAAAGCTGTGGAGGCAGACGAACGCGGCGAGGCCATGCCGCACTTCTTCCGCCACGAACTCGGCTTTGGAACGGCCGACGACGTCTCCGGACTCATCGCGTTCCTCGCCTCCGACGAAGCGGCCGGCATTACCGGCCAGGCCATCGGCGCCGGCGGTGACCGCCTCCAGCTCTGGACCCACCCCGAAACCGCCGCCACCGAATACCACGAGGGCGGTTGGGGATACCAGGACCTCGTGGAGAACTTCGACCAGCTGTTCGGAGACAAGCTGCAGAGCGTCGGCGAGGAATTCCTGCCCCTCCCGGCGGAACTGCAGCCCGAAGCCGCCCCCGCACAGGTCCGCTGACATGCCCGCACTCCAGCGCTACGAACTCGGCATCGACGCCGCGAAACTTGACGCGATCGACATGCACGTCCATCTCGAAGTGGACGGCCACGGCCACGAATCCCTGCCACCGGCCCTGACGGAAGCCTCCGCCAAGTACTTCAAGGCCGAGGACCGCACACCCTCGCTGGACCGCATCGCCGAGGTCTACCGCGAACTGAACATGGCCGCCGTCGTCTTCACCGTGGACGCCCGCACCCAGCTCAAGCACGAGCCCAACAGCATCCCCGAGCTGATCGCGGGAGCCGCAAGGAACAATGACGTGCTGATCCCCTTCGGCAGCGTGGACCCCCGCACCGGCGCCGAGGCCATCCAGGGCGCCAAGCACCAGGCGATAGACTTGGGCGCCCGCGGCTTCAAGTTTCACCCCAGCCTGCAGGGCTTCGATCCCTCCGGCGAACAGTTCTACCCGCTCTGGGAAACACTGCAGGAACTGGGCCTCCCGGCCATCTTCCACACCGGCCAGAACGGCATGGGCGCCGGTCTCCCCGGCGGCTACGGCATCAAGCTGGCCTACTCCAACCCGCTCCTGCTCGACGCCGTCGCGGCGGACTTCCCTGGGCTGCAGATCATCATGGCCCACCCCTCGGTGCCCTGGCAGGACGAAGCGAATTCGATCGCCACGCACAAATCCAATGTGTTCATCGACCTCTCCGGCTGGTCCCCGAAATATTTCCCCGAGTCGCTGGTACGCATGTCCAACTCGGTGCTGCAGGACAAGGTCTTGTTCGGCACGGACTTCCCGCTCATCACGCCGCAGAAGTGGCTGGCCGCCTTCGCTGAGCTCCCGCTCAAGGACGAAGTCCGGCCCAAGATCCTCAAGGACAACGCCGTCCGCCTGCTCGGATTGGATGGCTGACATGAGCCTGGAGACCCGCGCGGAGTCAAGGGCGGCGGAGCGCCTCTACAGCGTCTGCGACTATTACGACGCCGAGTCCCTCCTCACCGAGGACGAACGCCGCGTCCTTGGCCGCTTGCGCAACTTCCTGGACCGCGAAGCGAAGCCGCTGTTGGCCGACTACTGGGAGCGCGGCGAATTCCCTCACCAGCTGGCCCGGCCGCTCATCGAGCTGGACCTCATGGAACCGGCGGATCTGACGGTTCACGCTCCTGCCCGCGGCATCTACCAAGGCTTCAGGATCTTCGAACTCGCCCGCACGGATGCTTCGCTGGCCACGTGGTACACCGCCCAGGCCGGCCTCTTCCGCACCGCCATCCGGGTGGGCGCCTCGGCGGAACAACAAGCCGAGTGGATGCCGAAAGTCATCGACTTCTCGCTAAAAGGTGTCTTCTCCCTGACCGAACCGGAATCCGGATCGGACATTGCCGGCGGGCTCTCCACCACCGCGCGCCACGACGGCAGTGCCTGGGTGCTCGATGGTGCCAAGCGCTGGATCGGGGGCGCTTCGACCGCGGATGTCCTCGCGGTGTTCGCCCGGGACGTCGCCGACGGACAGGTCAAGGCGTTCCTCGTAGACCGCCAGGCAGCCGGGGTGACCTTGGAGAAGATCCACCGGAAGTCCTCGCTGCGGATGATGCAGAACGCCCACATCACGCTCGACGGTGTCCGGGTCCCCGAATCCATGCGCCTGCACAACGTGAACTCCTTCAAGGACGTGGCGACGATGCTCCGCGCCATGCGCTCTGATGTCGCCTGGATTGCCACCGGCATCCAGGCCGGCGCCTTCGAAGCAGCCCTTCGCTACGTTCGCGAGCGCCAACAGTTCGGCCGCCCGCTGGGTTCCTTCCAGCTGGTCCAGGAGAAGCTGGCCCGCATGTTGGGCAACCTCACGGCAAGCTTGTCCCTCGTGGTCAGGCTGACCGAACAGCAGGCCCGCGGGGTCTACCGCGACCAGGACTCCGCCTTGGCGAAAATGCAAAGCTGCCTGGCGATGCGGGAAACAGTCGCCCTGGCCCGGGAGCTGGCAGGCGGCAACGGAATCACGCTCGAGAGTGATGTTGCCCGGTTCCACGCCGACGCCGAAGCCGTCTACTCCTACGAAGGAACACACGAAATCAACGCCCTGATCGTCGGGCGTGCCCTCACAGGCGAGAGCGCCTTCGCGCGCTAACCCCAAAAAACAACCACAGGAGGCAACAATGGCCCATCTCGTCGTCGACTTCGACAAACTGCTCACCCTCGCCGGAACCGATCTCGGCGTCACCGAATACCGCGAAATCACCCAGGAACAGGTCAACAAGTTCGCTGACGCCACCGGGGATGACCAGTGGATCCATGTCGATCCGGAACGCGCCAAGGACGGCCCGTTCGGCACCCCGATCGCCCACGGCTTCCTCACGCTCTCGCTCATCATCCCGTTCTGGGGCGAGCTGTTCGACGTCGACGGTGTCACCACCAAGGTGAACTACGGCCTGGACAAGGTCCGTTTCACGTCCCCGGTCAAGGTGGGCGCGCGGATCCGCATGCAAGCCACCATCGCCGAAGTCACCGAGGTCAAGGGGGGCGCCCAGATCAAGGTCACCAACACCATCGAAATCGAAGGCCAGGAACGCCCCGCAGTCGTGGCCGAATTCCTCGCCCGTTTCTACAAATAGCCCGCTTCCGCAGGCATCCCCACCCTCTGCCGTAAGGAACAACGATGTCCCAAATATCGCAGCTTCAATCCTTGGACGTGGCCACCAGGCGCAAGGAGGCACGCACCGTCATTGCTTCCAGCTACCTGGGCAGCACCATCGAGTACTACGACTTCCTGCTCTATGCCACAGCCGCGGCCGTGGTCTTTCCCAAGGTCTTCTTCTCAGGCATGGACGACTGGGTGGGCGTCGTGGCCGCCTACGGAACTTTCGCCGCAGGATATGTAGCGCGCCCGCTGGGTGGAGTCATCTTCGGGCACTTCGGCGACAAGCTGGGACGCAAGGGAATGCTCATCGTCTCCATGCTGGTCATGGGCTTGGCTTCCGCGCTGATCGGCCTGGTCCCGGGAGCCTCCGTGGCCGGTCCGTGGGGCGCCGTGATGCTTGTGGTGCTCCGCGTCTTCCAGGGCATCGCCGTGGGCGGCGAGTGGGGCGGGGCCGCCTTGATGGCGTTGGAGCATTCGGAATCGGGGAAGCGCGGCTTTGCTGCCTCGTTCGTCAATGCGGGAGCGCCGTCGGGCGCCGTGCTGGGCACCCTCATCATGGGCGCCTTCTCGGCCCTGCCGAACTCCCAGTTCCTTGCCTGGGGCTGGCGCGTTCCCTTCCTGTTCTCGTTTGTCTTGCTCGCAGTGGGCATGTTCGTCCGGCTCAAGGTTTCGGAGAGCCCCATCTTCAAAGCTGCCATTGAACAGGAGAGGATGGCAGAACAGGAAAGGGTGGCCCGGAACGCTGACAACCGTGCCGCCGCGAAGCCCGTCATGCCGCTCCTCCAGGTACTGCGCCGGCCCAAGACCTTGATTTTCACCATGCTCGCCGGGGCCGCCGGTTTCGCCCTCCAGGTGGTGCTGGCAACGTTCGCGGTCACCTTCGCGGTCTCCAAGGGCGCCGACCGCCAGGGCGTGCTGTACGCCTTCGCCGCCGCTTCCTTCATCTCCATCGCCTTCGTGGTCCTTGGCGGCAGGCTCTCCGACAAACTGGGCCGGAGGCCCGTGATGATCGGCGGGCTCGTACTCTTCATCGCCTATCTGGTCCCGATGTTCCAGCTGTTGTCCTCGAACAACATCCTCCTGGTCTTCGTCGCCTTCACCATCGGCCTGATGATCCACTCAACCCTCTTCGGGCCACTGGCCGCCTTCGTGTCCGAGCAGTTCGGCACCACTTCCCGCTATACGGGAGCCTCGCTCGGCTACCAGCTCGCGACGCTCCTCGGCGCGGGCTTCACGCCGGGGATCGTGGCCCAGATCTTCAAGGATTCGGGCCAGAACACGGGATCGGTGGTCTTCTACCTGGCTGTGATGTCCGTTGTCTCCATCATCTTCATCCTGTTGACCCGGGAACCGAAGAACAACGATTTGCAGACCGTCCGGCCTTGAGGCCGGGAAGGGTCTAGCTTGGGAATCAGAAAGGACCGTCATGGAGAATTTTGGCATCGGTTCGTGGCTGCAGCGCCGCCGCCCGAAGTCCGGAAGCAAGGTTGCGCTGATCTCCGGAGACCGCCGACTCAGCTATGAAGAATTTGCGGAACGATCGGACAGGCTCGCCAACGCCCTCAAATCCGGTGGCGTGGCCAAGGGCGACAGGGTGGCCTATCTCGGGGAAAACCATCCCGCTTTCCTGGAAACGCTTTTTGCTTGTGGGCAGCTCGGCGCGATCTTCGTGCCCCTGAACACTCGGTTGGCGCCCCCGGAGATCAATTTCCAGCTTGAGGACTGCGGTGCGGTTGCACTGATCCACTCAGCGAGCCTCAACGGCCTTGCGGCCAGCGGCGCGGAAGGCACCCACGTGAGCCGGCGCGTCGTCGTCGGCGATTCCCTCATGGGCGACAGTAGCGCCGCTTCCGGAAGCGAAACCCCGACGGCGGCGGAGGACTATGAGGACGTCGTCGCCTCGGGAGCGGCCCGGCATCTGGATGAGGAAGTCGGACTCGATGACGGCGCCATGATCCTTTACACATCCGGAACCACGGGACGCCCCAAGGGTGCATTGCTGACCCACGGGAACATCATCTGGAACTGCATCAACGTGATTGTCGACTTTGATTTCTCGTCCAGCGATGTAGCGCTCATGATCTCGCCGATGTTCCACGTCGCCTCGCTCGACATGGGAGTGTTGCCTACGCTGCTCAAGGGCGGGACCGTGGTCCTGGAGTCGAGGTTCGATCCCCAACGCACCCTTGAGCTCATCGAGCGGCACGGGGCCACCACTATTAGCGGGGTGCCCACCACCTACCAGATGCTCTGCGAGCATCCGGCCTGGCCGACGTCGGACCTTGGCTCCCTCAACAAGCTGACCTGCGGCGGATCGGCAGTTCCCATGCGCGTCCTCGAAGCGTACGAGGCGCGCGGACTGCACTTCTCCAACGGCTACGGAATGACCGAGACGGCGCCGGGCGCCACAACGCTGCCCGCCGCCAGGTCCCGCGACAAGGCGGGCTCTTCCGGGCTCCCGCACTTCTTCAGCGACGTCCGGATCGCGGACGTGGCAGGCGGCCTTGCCGAGCAGGGCACGGTGGGGGAAATCCAGATCAAGGGTCCCAACGTCATCCACGAATACTGGAACCGGCCCGATGCCACGGCCGAATCATATGCAGACGGCGACTGGTTCAAGTCCGGAGACATGGGCTACAAGGACGCCGACGGATTCGTCTTTGTCTCGGACCGGCTCAAGGACATGATCATCTCGGGCGGCGAGAATATCTACCCGGCCGAGGTGGAACAAGCGATCAGTGAACTCAACGCCGTGGACAGCGTGGCAGTCATCGGCGTGCCGGACGAGAAGTGGGGAGAGGTACCACGCGCCGTGGTGGTGCTGCGCGAGGGAGCCTTTTTGACCGAGGACGAACTCAAGGGGCACCTGGCCGGCCGACTGGCCCGCTACAAAATCCCCAAGACTGTGGTGTTTGTGGACGACATGCCTCGAACGGCCAGCGGAAAGATCCGCAAGAGCGAGCTGCGCCGGAGCACCGTTTCCTGAAGGATCCGCTGACAGGGTGCGTGGTACTTGTTAATAAGCACACTCGACGAACCGGCCCGGTTGCCACGCAGGAACCCCGAAAAACAAGCAATAACTACTCAAGACAATCATCTCCGGCAGTCCTACCATGTCGGAGAGCGTCCATGCCAAACAGATGGGCGGATCGCCACGGCTGGGCTCAGACCGGCGAGGGGCCGTAGCCAAAAACTTGCGAGGAGCCTTGCTGGATGGACAACCCGCATTCCAAAAACCGGGGTCGGTGCATCGCCTACGCAAACTATCAGGAGAAAGACTGACTCCTTACCGGGCCCGCCCTCCCAGCCTAGGCCGAAGGAGCGAGGGCCTTTCGCAGCATAGTGCCGGACCCAGCCGACAGGCTGAGATTGGGGCGAACGTGGACGGGCAACAATGGATATGGGTCGTGATGGTCCTTGTCGGAGCAGCACTGGTAGCCCTTGTAATGGTCTTTGGACACCAGCGGCGGAGGCTGGCTGATCCCAAACGCGCCGCCAAACATCGCGACAGGGAACCCGGAAGCCCCCCGGACGGCGTCGACAGCTCGGATGACGAGCCGGCAACTCGGAGTCCGAACCACTGAGACCGCCCAGGAATGGAACGTCGAACCCTTCCCGGGACCACCAACCCAGGCAAAGAAAACACCCCGGTCAGAGACCGGGGTGTAACCGATGACCCGACGCATCCGTGGAGGATGTCTCGACTCATCACAAAAGTGGAGATGGGGGGAATTGAACCCCCGTCCGATGTCGTGTTGTCAGGGCTTCTCCGGGCGCAGTTCGCGTCGGATTTTCTCGGCCCCAGCTATCCTGCGAACAAGTAGCTGATCCGGGCCCAGTCATCTAAGAGTCCCGTTTGCCTCGATGACGAAGACAAGCAGCAGTGGCTATCTAAATGACGCCAGGATCCGGGGCAATAGCAACCTCGGGCTGACGGACTGTCTTACTGCTTAGGCAGCAAGAGCGAAGTCAGTGCGCTTAGAATTGGCACTTATTGGTTTGCAGACAGCGTTTACGAGATAATTCTGCATCCTCGGCCCGCTTCACCTGTCGCGACTAACATCGTCGAAACCGATCATCCCCGTATTTTGTTATCAATCCCCGCAGAACGACTACCGCCCGAAAGCGACCATCCAAAAAACCTGCCGGGTTAATCATCATAACGCATCGCTGCACCCGAACATTCCGGGACACGCTTTGGCTGCCGACCCACTTGGCGGCGCTTTCCCCGCAAGTCAGCGGCGGTTGCGCTCGCGCAGTTCACGCAGCGATTCGCGCTTGTCCTGCTGCTCGCGCAACGTCTGCCTCTTGTCGTAATCCTTCTTGCCTCGAGCCAAAGCAATCTCGACCTTGGCGCGTCCGTCCAGGAAGTACAGCTGGAGCGGGACTACCGTCAGCCCGGTCTCGCGGATCTTGCCGGAGATTTTGTTGAGTTCCTCGCGGTGAAGCAGCAGCTTCCGACGGCGGCGAGCGGCATGGTTGGTCCAGCTCCCCTGGTTGTACTCAGGGATATGGATGCCCTCCATCCACAACTCGTCGTTATAGAACGTACAGAAGCCATCGACCATAGATGCATGGCCTTCACGCAGGGACTTTACTTCGGTTCCCATGAGGGCAATGCCAGCCTCATAGGTATCCAATATGTGGTAGTCATGCCGAGCCTTGCGATTGGTGGCCACTACCTTACGGCCACTTTCCTTGGGCACGGTAGAACTCCTTGGTTGTCGAAGAATCACACTAGTCTACGCCAGCGGAACCTTGTCGGGTGGGCTACAGAAGGTTCATCGGGTCAACAGCCTGCCCGTTCACCCAGGTTTCAAAGTGCACGTGGCAGCCGGTGGAGTTACCCGTGGTACCCGAATATGCGATGAGCTGGCCTTGGCTCACCTGCTGTCCGGACGAAACCACCACGCTGGTGTTGTGGTAGTAAACCGTGGTGAGGGAATCTCCATTGATGACTCCGTGCGATATCTTGACACGGTTGCCACCGCCATCGTTGCCCCAGCCCGCTGAAAATACCGTGCCGGCAGCGGCTGCGTATACGGGCGTTCCACAGGGGGCACCGAAGTCGATGCCCGTGTGCATGTATCCGCCCTGGCCGTAGAAATCGATGGTTCCCGGCGGCGTCGCGCGCCAACCGAAGCCTGAAGTGATCGGGATGTTCGCAGGTACCGGGTGGATCAGGCCGAAGTTGGAGCGCGGGTTGCTCGCTGGTGGGATAAAAGGTTGCGGGGGTGCCTGGTTCTGCGCCTGGGCGGCTGCGGCAGCGGCTGCAGCCAGTCGCTGCTGTTCGGCCAACCATGCTTCGCGCAGTTTGCGGTCACGCTCCGAGATTTCCGCAGCGACTGCATCCTGATTCGCCTTCACTTGTTGGAGCTGGGCTTGGATCCCGGGCTTGGCCGCTTGGAGCTGGGCGTTGAGACGGGTGGTGTCCGAGATGAGCTTGTCCACTTGCGCCTTCTTGGCAGCGGCATCGTCGCGAGCTGCCTTTTCACGCTCAAGTGCCGCGTCCGCTTTCGCCTTGAGATCGCGGATTTCCTGTTCGACGGCGGTGAGCCGGGCCTGCGAGTTCACGTTCGTGGCGCTCTGCTGCGTCAACTTCGTCATCGTAGCGTTCTGGCTGCGCATCGCCTGGTTGGCGAGGTCCATGGTTTCCGTGAGGTTGCCGCCGTCGTTCGCTCCGAACAGCAAGGCAACGTTCGTGGGAACGCCGCCGGATTTATATGCCTGAGCCGCGATCTGGCCGATGAGCTTCTTGCTGTCGCTGATCTTTTGCTTATCGTCTTCCAGTTGCTGGGTGATCTGGGCTTTACTCTGCTGCGCCAGGTCCACGCGGGCTGCCAAGGCATCCGCCTCCTTCACCGCTGTGGCAACCTTGCCCTGGGCTTCGAGAAGTGCCTGTTGTGCTCCGGGAAGCTGTCCTTGGTAGACCACAAGGTCGCCGGCCGCCTTGGCAATGTTGGCGTCAACGAATTCCAACGACTGCTGCACGCGCGCCGATTCCGCGTTCAGGGCGGCCTGCTGGTCATCGAGGTCGTCAGCATGTGCCACGGGCGCGGTGCCAAGGCTCGCCGCGAGTGCAACGGCCAGCACGGAGCCGACAACCTTCGCACGGACGCTAACCATGCGCAGCTGTAGCGCAACCTGGTACTTCCGTTGCATCGGCTGTCCTGTTCGCCCGGGATCAGTGCTCTTCATGGCTAGACCTTAAGATATCGGCGGAGAGTGAGGAGTGAAGATATCCCGGCCAGACCGCCGCCCAACGCTATCAGGACCGGAGCAATTACGAGTACCTGGGCCGAGGAAATGAACGGAGTATTGAGGAACTGCTTCGACAAGTCTCCATTAAGCCAGAATTGTGCCACCAGCCATAGTGTGCCGGAGGCCAGGACTGCACCCACGACGGCGGCGATGACGCCTTCGAGGATGAACGGCAGTTGGATGACGGTCTTCGACGCTCCAACGAGGCGCATGATGCCTGTCTCCCGCCGCCTGCTAAACGCGGACAACCTGATGGTCGTGGTGATGAGCAGGACCGCGCAGAAGATCATGACTCCCGCCACCACCATTGCCGCCACGGAGGCGCCGTTCATCCACTCAAAGATCCGTTCAAGGACCTGGCGTTGATCGCTCACGGTCTCCACCCCGGCCTGGGACGAGAATGTCTCGCTGATGATCTGGTACTTCTGGGGGTCCTTCATGTTGATCCGGAAAGACGAAGGAAGCTGGTCCTGGGTTACCGAATCAACAATCGGAGAGTTGGAGAACTGTTCCTTGAAGTGCTTGAACGCATCCGCCTGCGATTCGAATTGGTAATCGGTGATGTACTGCTTGACTGTCGGCGAATCGAGCATTTTGGCCAGGTTGTCCTGCTGCTCTTTGGTCACCGCGCCCGAAGCACATCCCGTCGACGTCGAGGAATCGTTGCAGAGGAAGATGGCGACCTGGACCTTGTCGTACCAGTAGCCCTTCATCTGGTTGATCTGCATCTGCAGCATGCCGGCCGCGCCGACAAAGGTGAGGGAGACAAAGGTCACCAGGACGACGGAAATCACCATGGACAGGTTCCGGCGCAGGCCGCTACCGATCTCGCCCAGAATAAAAGCGGGCCTCACTGCTGGACCCCCTGTGCGCGGTCGATTTCCGCATCGCTCGCGTCCTTCATTCGCCGGGACTCTCCCACCACCGGAATCATCGAGGTGTAGAGGGCCCTTGCCTCATCACGGACCACCACTCCGTTCCGCAGCTCCACCACGCGTTTGCGCATCTCGTTCACAATGTCGTCGTCGTGCGTTGCCATGACCACAGTGGTGCCGTTCTGGTTGATTTTGTCGAGCACACCCATGATGCCCATCGAGGTGATGGGGTCCAGGTTTCCGGTGGGTTCGTCCGCCAGCAGGATGCCGGGGCGATTGACGACGGCGCGGGCAATAGCCACGCGCTGCTGCTCACCACCGGACAGCTCATGGGGCATGCGACGTTCCTTGCCTTCAAGCCCAACAGTCTTCAGCACTTCCGGAACTGTCTCCCGGATGATGCTCCGGCTCTTGCCGATCACCTGCATGGCGAAGGCCACGTTGGCGAAGACATTCTTCTGCGGCAACAAGCGGAAATCCTGGAAAACGACGCCGATTCCGCGGCGAAGCTTGGGGACCCGCCAGCTTGAAATGTTGGCTACGTTCTGGCCTGCGACGTAGACCGAACCGGATGTTGCCCGGTCTTCCTTCAGAATGAGTCGTAGAAACGTCGACTTGCCGGAGCCCGAGGCCCCGACGAGGAAGGTGAATTCTCCACGGTCAATCTCAAGGTTGACAGCATCCAGCGCCGGACGGGCATTGGGGTCGTAGACCTTGGTGACATTCTCAAATCGGATCATGACTCTTCAGAACCCCGCCGGACATGCCACGTTCGGCCAGTCCAACCGCCAGCGCACGGGCTTTCGTTGGGGGAAGTTGAGCGCCGGCTCTCCGACTATACGCACGCTCCGCGATGGAATCGCAGGCTTGGAGCGGTGTGTCGCCCAATCAGGCAATCAGCGCGGCGGCCCTTATCCCTCAGCGTTACGGTTGCCTGTGCGCCAGCGAATGCCGGCGTCGATGAAGTCGTCGATGTCGCCGTCGAACACCGCTGACGTGTTGCCCACTTCGTGTTCAGTCCGCAAGTCCTTGACCATCTGGTACGGATTGAGCACGTACGAACGCATCTGGTCACCCCATGATGCCTTCACGTCCCCTGCGAATGCCTTCTTCTCAGCATCTTCCTGCTCCTTTTTCAGGAGGAGGAGCCGCGACTGGAGCACGCGCATTGCGGCTGCGCGGTTCTGCAGCTGGGACTTCTCGTTCTGCATGGAGACGACAATCCCTGAAGGGATATGGGTCAAACGTACTGCGGAGTCCGTCGTGTTGACGGACTGGCCGCCAGGGCCGGAAGAGCGGAAAACATCGACGCGGATCTCATTGTCCGGAATGTCGATCGAGTCGGTCTGCTCAATGAGCGGGATGACTTCGACGGCGGCAAAGGACGTTTGCCGGCGGCCCTGATTGTCGAAGGGGCTGATGCGGACAAGTCGGTGCGTCCCGGCTTCGACACTGAGGGTACCGAACGCATACGGCGCTTTGACCTCGAAAGTGGCTGATTTGAGGCCGGCCTCTTCGGCGTACGAAGTGTCCATGACGGTAGTCGGGTAGCCATGGCGTTCCGCCCAGCGCAGGTACATGCGCATGAGCATCTCGGCGAAGTCCGCCGCGTCAACACCACCGGCGCCCGCACGAATCGTGACGACGGCCTCGCGTTCGTCATACTCGCCCGAGAGCAGCGTTACCACTTCAAGTTCCTTGAGGGCCTTGCGGATGGAGTCGAGTTCCGTGGCGGCTTCGACCATGGAGGCGTCGTCGTCCTCATCCTGGCCCAGCTCGACAAGAACCTCGAGATCGTCGATGCGGCCCATCAGCCTGTTCAACCGTTCAAGTTCTGACTGCCGGTGGGACAACTTGGAGGTAATCACCTGCGCGGCAGCTGGATCGTCCCAGAGGTTCGGTTCACCAGCCCGCTCGCTCAGTTCTGCGATCTCTTCCTTGAGCTTCTCGACATCGGAAACCTGTTCGATGGAGCGGTAGGTGGAGCGAAGCGCGCGGATTTCTGCGGGAAAGTCAATCTGAGCCATGGTTGTTCCAGAGTACGCCATCCGTTGGCGGCCTTGGCACGGGGTCTGGACGTGTGACGCCCGGAACTCAGCGGGTCAGCCGGGAACGCGCAGTGGAACGGGCCTCGATCGGAACGCCGTCGGGCAGCAGAAAGCTGACCACGGGCGGATGGGCAACCGCGCTGAGCACCACTTCGGCCGTGGTGCTGTCCGGACTTCCAGTGCCCGGTGCGACGGCAAGTTGATCGAACCGTGAATGGGCGCTGTTTTGGCTGAGGTATGACTCGGTAACGCCGCGCACCCGCTCGCTGTTGAGGACGGCCGAGGGCGTTTCGGCGCCACTGTCCACTTGGCCAAGGGTATAGCTGTCCGCAGCTGCCACCGAAGCTCCGTCCGCCACGGAGAGGAGCTTCTTATGTTCGATGTAGATGGCGGACGCCGCAGCAACGACCGTTGCCAGCAACAACGCGATCACGACATAACCGACGGTCAAGACCATCAAATGGCCGTCTTCCCCCTCCGATTTCCGGGACCTCTGCATGTCCCTCCTCGCGGGAAGGTCCCTCACCTGAACCGCCCGACGATTTGCGTGGCCGACGCACTCAGATTCGCGGCGTCCAGATTCAGGGTGTCCCCAAAGGGCAGCATGGGCAACGGCACCGTGAGCTTGACTGTCACCGTGACCGCAGCACCCGCCGACAGGCAATCGCCGCGGTCGCACGCGACGTCGACAAATGCCCGCTCCGCGGAATGGCCATAGTCGGCAAGGGTCAGAAGGGCAGCCTGTTCAGCGGCGAGGCGCCCCTGGGAGTTGTCCTTCTGCATGACATAGACCTTGGCGGCTTGATCCGCTGCCCCCACGACGGCGAAGGAACCGCCCTGGATCTGTCCAATAGTGACGATGAAATAGACCACGGGAACCATAAGCAGGAGGGACAGAAGGATGAACTCGACCACTGCGCTTCCCCGCTCAGAGGCACACCGACGGCCGGTGGATTCCCGGCCCTCGGCGAGTGGCAGGCAGGCCGCCTCCCGGAAGCGGGAAAGCGCTGCACGGCCAAGATCAGCCGGGAGTCGCAGCATGCCCCCTCACCTCCAGCGCCGCTCCGGGTCCTATCAGCCCGATGACGGGCAAGGGTGCCCGGACTGTCACTTCCAAGGTGCGGATTCCTTGGAAGCTAGTCTCGGACGTCGAGATTTCCCGGGCAAAGTCCGCGTTCAGCGCCGTTCCGATCAGGTCTGCCGTGCGCTCACGTGCATCGGCCGGTGTCCGGTCGGCGAGAGTGCCGTAACGGGCTCCGGACGAGGCCGCATCAATGAGGGTGTTGCGTACGTGCAACACCAGGGCCAGTTGAATGACGGCGAGGAAGAACACCGTCAACAGACCGCCGACCAGGACAAAATCCACGATGGCGGAGCCTTGTTCATCGCCGGCACTGACGCCACCGCCATCTTCCGCTCCCCGGCTGCGGAACGGCATGGACTTACTTTCCGACCTTGCTCATGGCCTGGTTGAAGAGTCCCTCAAGAGCCGGGGCGGCCAGCGCCAGCAGGCCCGCGACGAGGGCGGCGGACATCAGCGTGATCATGACCCAACCGGGTACATCGCCCCGGTCTGGATGGTCGTCGTCGGGGATCAAACCTTCGCTCGGGGCCGTTCTCAGCGACGGTCTGGACGGCGGGAGTGTCCACAACTGCCACAGAAAAAGTCCTGAAGCGGGCAGGCTTCGGCGTCCGAGCTTCTTCATTTTTCCCCATTTCGTTGTGCAGGAATCCGTTGTGATCCGTGCAGTTTTTTGTTTTGGCATTCAGGCGGATGCCCATGTTATGGATGTGTAAAGGCTTGACGGAGACCGTCATCAGAAGCCAAGTTCCAGCGCGGCCAGGCCCGGATAGACGGCGAAGATCACGGTGAGGGGCAGGACGCCGAAAACCAGCGGCACCATCATGGCGATTTCCTTGCGGCCCGCCGCTTCCATCAGCTCCCGTTTGGCTGAATCTCGCACATCCGCAGCTTGGGCCCGCAAAACATCGGCCAAAGGAGTACCCCGTTCGACAGCAACGACGATTCCATCCACGAACCGAACAAGCGGGCCGATCTCGGCTCGTCCTGAAAACTCGTGCAGGGCTTCGACCAAGGGCGTGCCGGCCCGGGTGGCGGCCAATACCAGGGCAAACTCCTTCGCCAACTCGCCGCGGGCTGTGCGACACACCCGATCGAGGGCACCGCTCGCACTCTCCCCCGCGCCCACCGCAAGGGCCATCAGTTCGGCAAGGCTGGGGAATTCCGCCAGCATCCGCCTTTCCCTTCGTTTGATCCGCACTCCCAGCATGTAGTCGCGGAAAACAAACCCGCCAAGCGCACAAACCAAGACCGAGGCAACCGAAAGCCCCGGACTGAACCGTCCCCCGGTCGCAGCCGCGACCACGACGACCACCGCCATGGCAAAACCCGCCGCCGCCCAGAGCAACTGCTCCGCGCGGAAATCCAGCGCGGACTTTCCAGAGCCGGCCTTTGCCAGCCTCTTGTTGAGGGACGTGGTACCGAGGTTGAACTTCGCCAGATAGCGGAGGGCGTCCCGGAACACCGGCCGCAGAATGCGCTCCAAAGGGCCGAACGGTGCGATGTCCGGGGTTGTGGACAGCAGGCGCGATTCAAGGTTCTGGGACCTGAGTTGCGGCTCGATGCGCTCCGCGAAGGGAGTGGCCCGCATAAATGGCATGCGAACAAAGATGAGCCACAATCCGGCTCCCAAAAGAAGTCCGCAGAACACAGTCAGGGCAGTCAACGCAGTCATCGAAGCACCCTTTCATCTTCAGGAAGGGCGGCGATGCGCAGCATGACCCAGTAACAGAAGCCCGAGACCAGCAATCCGCCTCCAAGAACGCTGACTCCGGCCGCCGAGTTGTACGCGGCAACCGCTTCCGGCCTGCTGGCCAGCAGCATCAGGACGATCCAGGGGGCGGCAACGGCCAGGCGCGCCCCATTGATGGTCCATGATTGTCGTGCCTCGAGTTCACTACGGGTCCTCGCGCTCTCACGAAGGAACTCGGCAAGAGTTCCCAAAAGGCGACCGAGATCGGATCCGCCCACATCGCGGGTCAGTCTGAGCGCCTCAATGATCCGGTCGGCAACGGGATCGGCCAAGCGATCTTTTAACTTGCTCAACGCCGAATCGAAATGGCCGCCGGAACGGTAATCCGCACCAAACTCCCGGAAGAGGGATCGCAGCTCTTCAGGGCCCTTGTCCCCGAGCTGGACAAGCGCCTCGGGCAACGAAAGTCCCGCGCGGATTGCCGAGCGCAAATGGTCGACCACATCGGGCCAGAGCTCCCGGAGCATGGCGGTCCGCTTGCGCGCCCGCCAGCTGACAACGGCCAAGGGAAGCCACGCACCGAACAGGCCGAAGCACGCTGCGATCGAAAAGGACGCCGTCACGATGTAGATCACCAGAGTAGTGAAAAGGCCCAATCCGAGGCACGACGCGATGAATCCCCCGCCGCTCACCTTTTCGATCCCGGCCGTAAGCAACAAAGACTCAAGGCGTTTCGGTTTTGGCTCCTTGACCGCGAGCGGGTGTTCCCATGCAGACCACCAGATGAGAAACACACCCAGGCCGCAGAGAACGCCCAGCAGCGGCGCCATCAGTAGTGCTCCAGGAGCGCGGCGACGTCAAAACCTGCCCGGGCGAATTTCTCCGCGGCCGGCATCGAATTCGAGGTGGGTTGGAGTCTGCCGTCCTGCATCGCGAATACTTTGGACGACTCAATGATGCCGTTCTCCACGCGTCGACCCAGCGAAAGAATCTCTGTGACCTGCCGGCGTCCGTCCGCGTGGCGGCTGCAATGGACAACAAGGTCGATGCAGGACGCCACGGTTGGAACGACGAACGCACTCGAAATATTGCCTCCGGCCAGCAGCGGCAGGGTGCAAACCTTAGTCACGGCGTCATGGGCAGAATTCGCATGGACGGTGCACATGCCGGGAAGCCCCGAATTCAATGCAATAAGCATGTCCAGGCTTTCGGCTTCCCGGACTTCGCCCACCACGAGACGATCCGGCCGCATGCGAAGAGCCTCTTTGACGAGTCGGCGTAAGGGAATCTCGCCCTGACCCTCGAGGTTCGGCTGGCGGCACTGGAGGCCAACAACGTCACGCAGCGGGAAGTGGAGTTCGAAGATCTCTTCCACGGTGATGACCCGCTCCCGGGAGCCGATGTTGGCCGCCAGGCAATTGAGCATGGTGGTCTTTCCTGCCTGGGTGGCTCCTGAGACGAGAATGTTCAGTCCGCTTGCCACCGCGGCTCCGAGGAATCGGGCCGACTCGGGCGTCAACGTCCCCAGCTCCACTAGATGCTCGAGCCGGGTCGCTTTGACCACGAATTTGCGAATATTGACAGCCCAATGACGGCGGGTGACGTCGGGAATGACTACGTGGAGCCGGGAGCCATCCGGCAGGGCTGCGTCCACGAAGGGTGACGAGAGGTCCAGCCTGCGCCCGGAACTCTTAAGCATCCGCTCAACGAGGTCGCGAACCTGCTGCTCGGTGAGGCTGATCGAGGTAAGTTCGGATTCGCCATTCCGGGCAACGTAAACCTCGCTGGGCGCGTTGAGCCAGACTTCTTCGATGGCGGGGTCATCCAGAAGGGGCTGGAGCGGCCCGAAACCGGCAACGGCGTCGAACACGTACTTGCGTGCAGTGTCCAAATGTCCCAAAGGAGGCAAGGGGGCTAGAAGCGCCCGCTCATCGTAGTCATTCACGGCGGCCTCGACGAGCCGGTGCACTTCGACTGCTTGACTCAAAGGATCCAGTCCACGCCGACGAATCAGCTCGCGGACTTCATCCTCGACGATACGCAAAGCCTCCATGTTCCCCCCAATGCAGCATGCGCCCACGCGCTGCGGAAACCTTCAACAAGGTTAAAAGTAGGGGAGGTTGCAACATCCTGCCAAGTCAATTTGGGGTGGTTGTGGATAACCACCGACGACTAGTCACACTGGATTGAGTTTGGCGCTCTGGGAATACCTTACTCTTGGCCGGATTCTTGCGAGCCTACCGGCGGGACAGCATCCACGAAATCGGAACGAATTCCGCCCACTACTCGAGTGATGGCGGTGATTAAATGCGAGTGTTGACACCCTGATTGGCCACTCGTAGCGTCAAATAATCAGCCGCGCGCCATGGGCCGAAGCAGACCAAGCGCCTTTGATCCACGCCCTTGACGCGCTGCCATTTCAACAATGAATGCCCACGATGAGTACTGGCAACCCCGAATTGTGCAAGCGAATCACACAAGCACTGAAGGTCTCACCAGTCAGGTTGCAGGCGCGACGAACGGACTTGGGATGCAAAACAGGTGGATGGTGGCCTCCCCCCAGGGGCGGGGGCTCCCCTATGAGGGTCAACGGACCCATCGAAAGTCGGCTGCCATGGGGGCAGCCGCGCTTCTTTTAGCAACACTCTTCAACGCTGCCATTTTGACCCAACCTGCACAAGCTGCGGGTCCACTTGTAGTCACATTGACATTTGATGACGCCAACGCTGATCAGGTTGCCGCTGCGAACTACTTGAATTCCAAAGGAATGATGGGGACATTCTTCCTTCCATCCGGCTACCTCAATGCCACCGATCCCAATGGTGGTCCGGCCCCTTACATGACCACCGCACAGGCACTCGCCCTCCAATCGGCAGGCAATGAGATTGCCGGGCATACGGTCACGCACCCCGACCTTGCCCAGATGGACGCGAACGAGGTGGCACGCCAGGTATGCAATGACCGCGTCAACCTGACCAACATGGGCTTCCGGGTCACGAACTTCGCGTACCCGTTTGCGTCCGCCACCCCGGCTGTGGAGCAAACAGTCGCCAACTGCGGCTACAACAGCGCACGCGGCCTGGGTGACTTGAAGAGTAAAGCCGCTCCGACCTTGACTGAGGTCGCCGAACCGCTGCCAGTTCCGGCAGCAGACCTCTACTTCACCAAGGCACCCGACGAGGTGGATAACACTTGGGCCCTGAGTGACTTGCAGACGGTTGTGACCCAGGCAGAAGCTGGTGGCGGATGGGTCCAGTTGACTTTCCACCACTTCGACTCCACCACGGATCCGTTGACAGTGACAACAGCGAATTTCCAAGCCTACGTGAACTGGTTGGTGACTGAACAGACGGCCGGCCGGATTGTCGTCAAGACGGTACGCCAGGTCATGGCTGCCCAGTTCCCTGACCCGTCGAATCCGGCGCTCGACGTAGACAAGCCACTTGTCAATGGACCGGCTGCACCGCCACCGATCACCGTTGGAAACCTGCTCCAGAACCCAAGCTTGGAGACAGCCGGGCCGGTGGCATCCGGCCTGCCATACTGCTGGGCGATCGGCTCCTACGGCACGCAAACCTCGACGTTCACCAGTGTGACTCCCGGCCACACGGGAAGCGTCGCAGAACAGATGGTGACGACCGGCTACGTTGACGGCGACGCCAAGCTGCTACCGACCCTCGACCTTGGCCAATGTGCTCCAAGCGCTACGCCCGGTCACACCTATCAGATGTCCGCTTGGTATAAGTCGACAGCCCCGACCCAATTCGAGTTGTACTACCGAACGGGCCTCGGCACGTGGACGTATTGGACGGCCAGTCCGAACTTCGTGGCGGCTACGGCTTGGACCCAGGCGACATGGACCTCGCCCCCCGTCCCGGTGGGGGCCAGCGCCATCAGCATGGGCCTGAACCTGCTGAGCAACGGAACCCTGGTTACCGATGACTACGGCCTGTTCGACTCGATTGCAGTGCCTAGCGTCTTCAAGTCGATGACACCTACCAGGATGCTCGACACCCGCAACAACCCGGCGCCTGTGGCACCGAACGGGACCGTCTCCTTCCAGGTCGGCGGCGTCAACGGCATCCCGGCAAACGCCACGGCAGTGACCTTCAACCTCACGGTGGCCAATCCGACGTCGTTCGGATTCGTTACCGCATACCCGTCCGGAACGACCGCGCCGAACGCGTCCAACCTGAACTACGCCACCGGGCAGATTGTCCCTAACCTGGTGACTGTGCCCGTGGGGTCGGATGGAAAGGTCACGCTCCTTAACGCGTCCGCCAAGGGCACCGCGGAACTCATAGCAGACGTCTCCGGCTATTACGTCCCGGCGGCCGCTCAGTCCCCTGGAGAGTTCCAGCCAATGACGCCGAGCAGGTTCCTCGACACCCGCAACAACCCGGCGCCTGTGGCACCGAACGGGACCATCTCCTTCCAGGTCGGCGGCGTCAACGGCATCCCGACATCAATTTCGGCCGTGACGTTCAACCTCACTGTGGCCAACCCGACGTCGTTCGGATTCGTCACTGCGTACGCGTCCGGAACCGCACGGCCGAACGCCTCCAACCTGAACTACGCCACTGGACAAATCGTGCCAAATAGTGTGACTGTGCCAGTAGGTGCGGACGGAAAGGTCACCCTTTTCAACGGCTCTGTTTCCGGAACCGCGCAACTGATCGCAGACGTGTCCGGCTACTATCTTGGCGGCGGCGCGGCAACGGTTTCGGGGGCCTTCCAGCCCATCACACCTACTAGGTTCCTCGATACCCGAAACGGCACTACTCCTGTGGGGGCCAACGGAACAGTATCGTTCCAGGTCGGCGGCGTCAGCGGGGTTCCCGCAACCGTCGGTGGGGTGACGTTCAACCTCACTGTGGCCAACCCGACGTTGAACGGGTTCGTCACGGCTTTCCCGGCCGGGGCCAGCGTGCCAAACGCCTCCAACCTGAACTATGCACCCGGGCAGATCGTCCCGAACCTTGTGACCATACCGGTGGGGACCGGCGGGCAGGTCAGCCTTTTCAACGCATCGAAGGGAACGGCGCAACTGATCGCAGACGTCTCCGGATACTTCATTCCATGAACGGCTGACATTACAAAACTGAACGATAAACACTTCGCCCTGGCCCGCACGTCGCGGGTCCGGGCGAAGTTGTTTTGCGTGCGCTATGGCAAAGCAAGCTAGTCACAAATATCCCATTGGCCACATTAGCACCACCTTGCACATCAGTGTTATGGTTGCCTTCGAATTAGAAGTGGCAGCAGCCAATTACCGTCGCGGCTTTGAAACGGCGGAATGAATCAAGTGCCGCCCCATCGGAGCCGGCAATCTCGTGTGGAGCCAAGAGATGAAGACCTTTCAATTTAAAGCCCCTTCCTCCACTTCCCGGGTGCGCCGCGTTCAAGACCTCGCGCTAACAGCGATGTGCGGCGCGGCGGTCTTGCTCCTCTCGGCAACGACGGCGGTTGCCGCACCGGTTCCTTCCCCGACACCCTCCCCCTCGAGTTCCCCGACCTCGTCTCCCGCGGTCTCATCGCAAACGACGGCGACACAGTTGCCGACCGCAAGCTCAACGGCTTCACCGACGCCGCCGGCAAATAGCCAGACGGCAACGCCGTCACCAGCCGCGACGAACCAAAACGGCGTAGATCGCCAAGCCGCAATGCGCGCGGCTGCCGGACCCGGGGGCGCGCAAATGGGCCAACGCTCCCCACGACTCCAGGGCGCGCTAACTGCCCAAGGCAGCTGGACTCCCACCTTCGGCATACAGGGTCTCGATGTCAGCTACTACCAGGCTGGCGTCGATTGGCAGCAGCAATGGAACATGGGAGCGCGATTCGCCTACGTCAAGGCCAGCGAGGGAAACTACTACACCAGCCCCTCGTATAGTTCGCAGTACCAAGGTTCACGGGCAGTCGGAATGATCCGCGGCGCTTACCACTTCGCGATTCCCAACTGGTCCTCAGGCGCGGACCAAGCCAACTACTTCGTCCAAAACGGCGGCGGATGGAGCTCGGACGGCGCAACGTTGCCGCCCGTCCTGGACATTGAGTTCAATCCGTATGCCGGTCAGACCATCAACGGCGTCTACATGGGCAATACCTGCTACGACATGTCACCCGCCCAGCTCACGTCGTGGGTACAGAACTTCGGCAACACCATGCGTTCCCTGACCGGCCGGCTCCCGATGATCTACACCAACACGAGTTGGTGGAAGCAGTGCACCGGAGATCCTGCCGTATTCGGGGACTACCCCCTCTGGGTCGCCGCATACCCAGGCGGCCCGTCGAACGACGCTGGAATTCTTCCATCCAGCTGGGGTACATACAGCTTTTGGCAGTACAGCAGTACAGGTCCCTTCAGCGGCGACTCGGACGTCTGGAACGGCGACTATGCGTCCCTCCAAAAGTTTGCCGGAGATCCAGCCAGGGGTTCGTTCGATTCGCTGTCCCTCGTCCGGGACACCACCTCGGCATACCTGAGGGTCACGGGCTGGTCTGTAGACCTTTCCAGACCCTGGGTATCGACTCCCGTCAATATTTCGGTCACCGATCCGGGCAACGTGACCACGGGGTACTCGTTCTTGGCAAACGCGTATCGGCCGGACGTGGATCAAGCCTTCGGTTATGGCCCGGCACACGGATTTGACAACAACATTCGGATCACCGCATCGGGCACATACAAGGTTTGCGCAAGCGCCGTCAGCGTCAACGGCAATGTTGACCTTGGCTGCAAGAGTTTTCAGGCAAATGGAGTCGAACCTCCGATCGGGTCGTTCGACACCCTCGGACAGGTTCGTACTCCCGACGACGTTTCCCTTCGCCTGACAGGCTGGGCCGTAGACCGTGCCAACCCTCAAACAGCCTCGTTCGCCGACGCCTACGTCACCGACCCGAGCGGACAGACCACGGGCTACCGCATCACGGCCAACACCTACAGGCCGGATGTGGGAAGCGCTACGGGCTACGGTTCGAACCATGGCTTCGACAAGTCGATCAGCCTTAGCAAAGCCGGCACCTATCACGTGTGTACCTACGCCATTGGGCAGTACTACAACACCGCGCTCGGCTGCAAAGACATCACTGTCGGATCGAACCCGCCGCCGAAGGGATATTACGACTCCATTCGAATCTCGCAGGCACCTGGCGCGGCCAACCTCGTCGTGACGGGCTGGGCATTCGACCCCACGAACCCCGCGGCCAGCATTCCTGTGCACGTCTACGTCCAGGCACCGGATGGAAGCAATGTCGGCACCGCATTCACGGCAAATCAATCCCGTGCCGACCTGAACAACTCGTTCGGAATAACCGGTAATCACGGCTTCAGCGCCTCGCTGGCGACAAAGGGCACCGGCACCTACACCGCTTGCGCCTATGCCATCCCAGTTGCCCCGCTCGCTTCCGGGAACACGGCGCTTGGATGCATGTCCATTCAGGTAAGCAATACGCCGGTCCCGGTCGGCTATCTCGACTCCGTCGGAGTCGCATCGGTGTCAGGGCAAGCCAATATCAGGGCGACGGGGTGGACATACGACCCAGCGGTCCCGGGCTCGTCCAATCCGGTGCATGTCTACATTACGTATCCGGACGGGAGCCGCCTGGGGTACGCCTTCACGGCCAACCTTCTTCGGGGTGATGTGAACAACGCTTTCGGCATTACCGGAAACCATGGCTACTCGACCCTGGTCCCCATCACCCAACGGGGCAGATACACGGTTTGTACTTATGGCATCGGGATAGCGCAGTACAGCTCAGGCAACTCGCTCGCAGGCTGCCAATCCCTGAATTACTAAGTCTCCTGCACGGAGCAGGACCTGTGTACCGCGCCTCGACCAGCCGGCGTCGAGCCGAAACGGGCTACGACGCTCAGGTTGAACGGTTAGGGTTATCAAGACGCAAGTCTCAGCTATACCCGTAATCGAAAGGACCCCCGGTGCATCATCGGTCGATTCACCGAGCGGCAGGATGCCTCCTGCTTCTCGGTATCAGCTTGGCCGCCTGTGCCAGTCCCCCAGCCAAACAGCAAAATATCCGCGGCGCGCTCACTGCGATTGGAAGCCCCATTCAGAGCGATCCGATCGGAGCCTGGTCCAGCGCTTGGAAAAAGACCTTCACGGCCACGTCCTTGAGCTACTCTCCGGACGGCTCTGACGTTGGGCTGACAGCCTTGGCCACCGGCCAAGCCTATTATGCTGCCCTCGACGCCCCCTTGACGGCTCAACAACAAGACGCAACCAAAACCGAGTGCGGTCCCGGTGGGGCGTTCAGCGTTCCGACCTCGGTGACCTCTATCGGCGTCGTCTTTAATATGCCAAGCATCCGTAGCCTCAAGCTCACGCCAGACGTGCTCGCCGGTATCTTCATCGGAGATATCAATCGCTGGGATGACAAGGCGATCGCAGCGATCAATCCGGGAACCGCGCTCCCGGACGCGCCGATCGTCCCCGTGACAGCGAGCACAGCTTCAGCGCTCGCCTCGGCCAGCACGGGCTACCTGGCGTCCTCCCCCAGGTGGCCGTCGGGTGTGACCAACAAATGGACCAAGGTACCTGGTGGCCAACAAGTAAAGAACCTCAGCGACATCGCCAAAAAAGTCGACAGCACTGCCGGCGCAATAGCGTTCATGGATTCGGCGTCCATCGGGTCCAGGTTTGACACTGCGCTGCTGTCGTTCGGCGGCAGCTTCGTCAGAATGTCCAAGGATTCGGTGGCAGCGGCCGTCCAGGATGGCACCACAACAACGGTGGCCACGGGAGTCGAGTTTCGCCTTCCGGACAAAACCGACCACGGCTACGCATTGGGAAACGTGAACTACCAGGCATTTTGTACGAGCTATAAGAACGGGGAGGTTGCGTCCCTCGTGAAATCCTGGGCAGACTTCGTTGTCAGCCCCGATGGGCAGGTCGCCTCGACCTATTTCGCCGGGGTGGCATCCCCGAGTGAACAGTCTTTGCAGGATGCGTCACGCCTGATTAAGAAGATCGGGAGCGACCAGTGATCGACCAACCAGCTGCTCAAGGCCCCATTCGTCCCGACCTTCTAAAGCAGGCTCTCCCCCCGGCAGGACGGCTGCGGTCCAGGGCGCGCAACGTGTCGCCCGCCACCAAGGCCGGATTCGGATTCTTCATCCGCGTTTTTGCGTTGCTCTCAGCGCTGATCACGCTGTGGATCCTGGCCACGCCCCTGATGGCGTATCCCGATGAGCCTGCCCACACCATTAAGGCTGCAGCAGTGGCGAGGGGTCAGTTCTTCCCGGGTCCCGGCGAGTCCTATGGCAACGGGATCCACGTGCAGGTTCCCTCCTACATCGCCAACGTCGAGTCCCAGCGGTGTTTTGCCTTCCTCAAGGAAATGCCCGCGGGCTGCGCGCCCGATATCCCCCTTGGCGACACGTACACCACCATCGGCGTGACCTCGGCGGGCTTGTACAACCCCTTCTACTATTGGTTCGTCGGGCTCCCTAGCCTGTTCATGTCCGGCGCCCCCGCAATCTTTGCCATGCGGATTGTCAGCGGACTCATGTCGGCCGCCTTCTATGCGGCCGGCTTCACCGCGTTGTCCAGGCTGCGGCATCCCAAGTGGCCCATGGCTGCGGCCGCGGTTGCGACAACGCCCATGGTTTTCTTCCTGGCCACCGGAGTCAATCCGAACTCCTTGGAAGTCGCGGCGTCCATGGCGGCCTTCTGCGGCCTGGTCTCCGTACTTGAGAACTCAAGGCAGCTCCATCTTGCCCGTCCGGGAATCCTGGCAGTCGGAATATCGGCAGCGACCTTGGCCAATACCAGGAATGTGTCGTTGTTGTGGCTCCTTTGCGGAGCGATTGTGGCCTGCCTCTTCTTCCGGGGCGCCGACATCGTTGCAATCTTCCGCAATCGGCTATTGCTCATAGTCGCCGCATTGTCCGCAATCGGGGTTGCCCTGGGTGTCATTTGGAACTTCGTCATGTTGACGGCGCCTCCTTCGGCTGGCGAGGCACCCGCCGGAATTTCCAATGCGATTGAAGGCCTCCGCCCCTCCAACGCCTTCGCCACCATGCTGGACAGATCGTTCGACTTCGTCAACCAGTACATCGGCGTCGCGGGCTGGCTTGATGCTCCGGTGCCGCAAGCCGTCCTGATGTTCTGGAACATGCTTCTCATTGCCCTGCTGCTGATGGTCTTCCTGATGCGTCCGGCTCGATTGCAATTGGGTTTTTGGGCCGCCATCGGAATGCTTGCGGTAGTTCCCGCTCTGGTCCAGGCTGCGTTGGTCACCAGCAGCGGTTTTATCTGGCAAGGAAGGTACAGCCTCCCGTTGTTCGCGATCGCCGTCATTTCGGCGGGGTTGGCGCTTCGGTTCCGCAAGTTCCACGCGAATCTCATCAGCCGCAGGCTCACCAAGATTCTTCTCTGGGCAACCTGCGCTGCCCACGTGTACGGCTTCGTGTATATCCTCCGACGGTATGTGGTGGGAATACCGGACTTCGCGAACTGGCTGGTGATGTTCACCAAGCCGGATTGGCAACCGCCCCTTTCCTGGGAAGTCCTCGCCCTCCTCTTCACCGTCGCATTGATAGTTGCGGCCGCCCAGCTATACCGGTTCCTCTACCCCGGTCTGCCGTTCCTCCCGGTCCCGGTGATCCGCGCACTGCGTTGGGCGGCGCGCCGACCGACGACGGCCGCCGCCGCCGACCAGCCAGCCCAGCAAGCAACCCGGGAATCCTCGGAACGCCAGCGCGTCGAGTAAAGACAACTCCAATCGCAAAACCAAACGCAAAAGGTCTGGCCAGGCATTGCCTGACCAGACCTTTTGCATTGACGCGGTTGCGCTCCGGAATGCTAGAGCGTGTCTCCTAAATGTTGGCACGGTGGTGAGGGATGCTCGAAGGGTGTCTCGTACTTCTGTTTTGACTGATGGGCAGTGGGCCCGGATTCAGCCGTTGCTGCCTTCGTCCTCGGGCCGGCGTGGACGGCCGTTTCGGGATGAC